>NZ_QOUI01000014.1:0-93442 GCF_003327535.1 Desertihabitans brevis
TGTGGGTGCGTGAGCGGTCGGGTGCGCGGGACGCCTCCCCGTGACGAGGTCCGGCCTCGTGGGAGGCAGATCGCGACGGGGCAGGAGGTCGCGGCCCCGGCGGCGGGGCGTCGGGGTGTGGCGGGCGTTGTGCCGAACTCCTCCGAGGAACGAGGAGGAGGCTCGGCCGGGCGGGACGTCCCGCCGCCGGGGCCGCGACCGGACCAAAAACCAACCGCGACCCCGAGCGCGGTCTAGGTGAACAGGGAGCCTTCGGTGACCTCCACGGTCTCCCACACCGGCGGGGGCAGCTCGGCCACCCGCTGCTCGGCGACGACGTCGGAGTGGGCACCGCAGCCGTGGTCGACGCTCACCACACCGGCGTCGCGCGGGGACCACACGTTGGTGCAGACGCCGAACTGCCGTCCGAGGCTGCCCTGCAGGCGCACGAAGTAGCCGCAGGTCACGCAGTTGCCCGGAGCCTGCCGGGTCGACTCGTTGTCGGGGCCGGGCTCGCCGTCCAGCCACCGCTCGGTGGCCTCGTCCCGGCCGTAGGGGGTGAGCACCCGCTCGCGGCCGAGCCCGAGCTCGGCGACCACGGAGCGGGTGATGCTCGCCTCGGCCGGGTCGGTGTCGGCGGCGTGCTCGCCCCCGGTGTAGCCGGGCTCCAGGCGTGGGTCGTCGTCCGGGGTCGGCATGACCACGCCGGGGGTGACGTCACCGCCCTCGATCCGGTCGGCCCACGGCGTCCAGCTGGGGGCCAGCAGGGCGTCCTCGCCGGGCAGCAGCACGACCTCGTTGAGGGTGGCCCGCCTGGCCCGGGAGGCGCGCGACAGCGTCACCGACCAGCGCCAGCCCCGGTAGCCGGGGTGGGTGCACCCGAAGAGGTGGCTGACCACGCGGTCGTCCTCGGCCTGGACGCCGAGGTGCTCCCCGACCTGGCCGGGGCCCTCCTCCTCGGCCGCCTCGCGGGCGAGGTCGACCGCCTCGGCGAGGATGCTGTCGAGCTTGGGCGCGCGGCCGGCGCGGGTACGGGTCGCCGTCGGCACGCTCAGAGCTCCAGCTCGTCGGCGACGGCCCGCAGCACGGTGGCCACCTTGGTGCCCACCCGCCCGTCGGGATGCCGACCGCGGCGGTAGCCGTTGCCGAGGCCGTCCAGCATCTTGATGAGGTCCTCGACGATGACCGCCATCTGCTCGGGCGACTTGCGCTGGGCCTTCGACAGCGACGGCGGCGCCTCGACCACGCGCAGCGACAGCGCCTGGTCGCCCTTGCGGCCGGCCACCACCCCGAACTCGACCTTCTGACCGGGCTTCAGGCTGGTCACCCCCGCGGGCAGCGCTGACGCGCGCACGTAGACGTCCCCACCGTCGTCGGAGGACAAGAACCCGAAGCCCTTCTCCGCGTCGTAGAAACGCACCTTGCCAGTCGGCACCGCAACCTCACTCAAGTCATGCCAAGGGCCCGACCGTCCGGCCGGGTCGGCCCAGCCTATCGAGCGGTGCAACACTGAAACCACCTCGACAACCCCCGCAGGAGGAACGATGACCCTGAGCCCGAAGCTGACCCGCTACCCCGAGCGCCTCGCCACCGGCGCCTTCATCGTGCACTCCGGCTGGCAGAAGTGGAACGGCGACGCCGAGACCGCGCAAGGCACCCACGGCATGGCCGCCGGCGCCTACCCCTTCCTCAAGAAGATCGAGCCGACGCTCTTCCTCAAGCTGCTGGCGCTGGTCGAGATCACCACCGGGCTCGCGCTGCTGGTGCCGTTCGTCCCGCGCGCGGTGGCCGGCGCGCTGCTCACCGGCCTCTCCAGCGGCCTGGTCGGGCTGTACCTGCGCACCCCGGGGCTGCGCCAGCCCGGCAGCGTCGCGCCGACGCCGGAGGGCATCGGCATCGCCAAGGACGTCTGGATGCTCGGCATCGGCACGTCCCTGGTGCTGGACGGCCTGGCCGGGCCCGAGCGCTGAGTCAGCGCCCGATCGGGGCCAGCGGCAGGTTGAGGATGGCCTTGGTCAGCGCCTCCACCGGCTCCGAGGCCGAGCGCGGGTTGGCCACCAGCGCCATCTCGACGTCCGGCAGCTCGGGCAGGTCGACCCGTCCGGTGAGGTTGCGCAGGTCCGGGGGCACCCGGCTCTGGGCCAGGACGCACACCCCGAGCCCGGCCCGGACCGCGGCCAGGATGCCGTTGATCTGACGGGTGTTGCAGGTGATCCGCCAGGCCCGGCCGGCAGCGGTGAGGGCGCTGATCGCGGCGCTGCGGCCGAAGCTGGGCGCGTGGTAGGTCACCAGCGGGAGCGGCTGGGTGGGGTCGAGCTCGAGCCGGTCCAGCCCCACCCACACCAGGCGGTCGCGACGCACCATCCGACCGAGGTCGGTGTCGGCCTCCTGGTTGATGAAGATGAGGTCGAGGGCGTTGCGCTCCAGGCTGCGCAGCAGGGTGCCGCTCTGGGTGACGGTGAGCTCGAGGTTGATCCGGGGGTACACCTGGCGGAAGTGGCGCAGGATGCTGGGCAGCTCGCTCAGCGCCAGCTCGTCGGCCGCACCGAAGCGGAGCCGGCCGGACATCGCCGAGCCGGTGAAGTAGCTGGCGGCCTCGTCGTGGGCGGCGAGGATGGTCCGGGCGAATCCGGCCATCGCCTCCCCGTTGTCGGTCAGCGTGATGGTGCGGGTGTCGCGGCTGACCAGCTGGCGCCCGGCCGCGTCCTCCAGCCGCCGGATCTGCTGGGACACCGCGGGCTGGGAGATGCCCAGCTCCGCCGCGGCCCGGGTGAAGCTGAGCCCGTTGGCGACCGCCAGGAAGGTGCGCAGCAGCGTCGGGTCGAAGTAGCGGGTCACTGGATCATCATGACCCCTTATGCGACTTATAGCGAGCATAGTTCGCAGAAATGTCAACCGCGCGGTTAACGTGTGGTCGTCCCCCCGGGGACGTCCCGGCCTCCGCGAGACCGGTCCCATGGCAGCGTCGCCAGCTCTCCTCGCACCCGTTCCGACCCGATCCAGGTGATCACCGTGCGCCGTCTCCCGGCCACCTTCTCCGCCCTGTCCTCGCCCGCCTACCGACGCTTCATCCCTGCCCAGTTCATCGGCAGCACCGGTGTCTGGATGCAGCGCATCGCCCAGGACTGGCTGGTCCTCGAGCTGACCGGCTCGGCCGCCGCGGTCGGCCTGGTGGTCGCGATGCAGTTCCTGCCGATGCTGCTGCTGGGTCTGTGGGGCGGCGTCCTCGTCGACCGCTTCCCGATCCGCCGGCTGCTGGTCCTCACCCAGAGCATCGCGGCCGCGCTCGCCCTGCTGCTGGGCGGGCTGTCGCTGGCCGGTGTGGTGCAGGTGTGGCACGTCTACGCCATCGCCCTGGCCCTCGGCCTGGTCGTCGTGGTGGACGGCCCGGCCCGGCAGGCCTTCGTCAGCGAGCTGGTGCCCTCCTCGCAGGTGCGCAACGCGGTCGGGCTGAACAGCACCGTCTTCCAGTTCAGCGGGGTGCTCGGCCCGGCGGTCTCGGGTGTCCTGGTCGCCGTGGTCGGCAACGGCTGGGCGTTCATGATCAACGGCCTGGCCTGCACGGCGGTGGCGGCCATCGTCTTCACCGTGCGCCCGCAGTTCACCCGCCCGGTCGTCCCGCGCGCCCCCGGTGCGCTGCGCCAGGGGCTGCGCTACATCATGTCCACCTCGGAGGTGTTCTGGGCGATCCTGCTGGTCGCGCTGGCCGGGCTGATGGCGTTCAACCTGCCGGTGCTGCTCGCCACGATGGCCGACAGCGAGTTCCACACCGGGGTCAGCGGCTACAGCCTGCTCACCACCGTCAACGCCGTCGGTGCGCTGGTCGGCGGGCTGTGGGCCGGCAGCCGCACCACCACCAGCCGCCTGCGCTCGCTCACCGGTGGCCTGGGGGCGCTCGGCGTCCTCTACGCGACGATGGCGGTGGTCCCGGGCCAGTGGGCCTTCACCGCGCTGCTCGTCCTGTCCGGTGTGGCCACCATGTCGTTCCTCATCGGCGCGAACTCCCTCATCCAGCTGAGCACCGCACCGGAGGTCCGGGGCCGGGTGATGAGCGTCTACATGATGGTGCTGCTCGGTGGGCAGTCGATCGCCGGACCCCTGGTCGGACGTTTCAGCGACTGGCTCGGCCCGCGCGCGGCGCTGGTGCTCTGCGGTGTGGTGCTCCTGCTCGTCACGGCGGTGCTGGCCGCGCTGATGGCCCGTCAGGCGCACCTGCGGCTGGCGCTGCAGCGTGAGCGCTGGGCCCCGCGGCTGAGCATCGTCCGGGTCCCCTGACCCCGACGCGGGTCACCGGGCCGGTCTTGCTGGGTGAGACGGCCGCTTGGGTTCGTCCGGAGAGCCACGCAGGGTGGGTTGTTCGGACGTCCCCGACGGAAGGACAGCAGCATGCTCACCCTGAGCGAACGGGCCAGCACCGTGGTCCGGACCATCTCCGGTCAGCACGAGGCCGACGACGCCGGCCTGCGGATCGCGGCCACCGACGAGGCAGCGGGCAGCCTGGGGATCACCGTGACCCCGGATCCCGAGCCGGGCGACACCGTGGTGGAGGCGGACGGGGCGCGGGTCTTCGTCGACCAGAGCGCCTCGGAGCTGCTCAGCGACATGGTGCTGGACGCCCAGGTCGACGAGCAGGGCAACGTGGAGTTCGCGCTCGGGCCGCAGCAGACGGTCTGAGCCACTCCCTCACGCGCACGGGCCCGGGTCAGGCGAAACGCTGCCACCCGGGCTTGTGCGCGTACACGTGCTGGTAGTAGCCGCGCAGCCGCAGCCCGCTGGCGGCCGCCTCGTCCAGCACGACGGTGGCCCGCCGGTGGTGCTGGAGGATGCTGGCCGGGCAGACCGCCGACACCGGGCCCTCCACGGTGGCCGCGACGGCATCCGCCTTGGCCGCGCCCTGCGCCACCAGCAGGACGTGCCGGGCGTCCATGATCGTGCCCAGGCCCTGGGTGAGGCAGTGGGTCGGCACCTCCTCCAGGGAGGAGAAGAAGCGCTGGTTGTCGAGCCGGGTGCGCTCGGCCAGCGTCTTGATCCGGGTGCGTGAGCTGAACGACGAGGTCGGCTCGTTGAACCCGATGTGGCCGTTGGTGCCGATGCCGAGGATCTGCACGCTGACCCCACCGGCCTCGCTGATGGCCCGCTCGTAGGCCTCGGCCGCGGCCTCGATGTCCTCGGCCGCGCCATCGGGGACGTGGACCCGGGCCGGATCCATCCGCAGCGGCTCGGTCACCGTGCGGGCGATCACGCTGGCATAGCTCTCCGGGTGGTTGCGGTCCAGCCCGACGTACTCGTCGAGGGCGAAGGCGTCGACGGCCGACAGGTCGAGCTCACCCGCCTCCACCTTGGCGGCCAGGTGGGCGTAGATCGCGAGCGGGGACGAGCCGGTGGCCAGGCCGAGGACGGGGCGCTCCTCGTCGGCGCAGACCCGCGCCACCTTGGCCGCGGCGACCCGGCCCACCTCGTCGGCGTCAGGGCAGATGATGACCTCCACGGGGCGTCAGTCTGGCAGATCCGGACGCCCGCGCCGGCCGTCGCCCGCGGTACGCGTCAGGACTGGTGCGCCGGCCTCGGGTCCGGTCGGCTGCCGGTGCTGCGGCTGGTGCCCGCGTCGCCCGCCCGGTCGGCCTCCTCGGGCCGGACGCCCTCCCCGCCGGTGCCGGGCCGGTGCAGGGTGACGACCACCGACTTCGAGGTCGGGCAGTTGCTGCCCTCGGCGGTGGAGTCCAGCGGCACCAGCGGGTTCGTCTCGGGGTAGTAGGCCGCCACCGACCCGCGCGGGGTGTCGTAGGCGACGCAGCGGAACCCCTTGGCCACCCGTTCCACGTCGTCGTCCCAGGTCGAGCGCAGGTCGACCACGTCGCCGTCGGCGAACCCCCGCACCGCCAGGTCCTCGGGGTGCACGAACACCACCCGCCGGCCGCCCTCCACACCGCGGTAGCGGTCGCTGTAGCCGTAGATGGTGGTGTTGAACTGGTCGTGGCTGCGCAGCGTCTGCAGCAGCAGGTGGCCCTCCGGCACCTGCACCACCTCCATCGGTGAGACCACGATCTCGGCCCGCCCGGAGGACGTGCGGAAGGTGCGGCTGTCGCGCGGCGGGTGCGGCAGGGTGAACCCGCCGGGACGGTCGGCCCGCTCCTCGTAGTCCTCGCAGCCGGGCACCACCCGGCTGATGTGGTCGCGGACCACCGAGTAGTCCGCCCCCATCGCCGCCCAGTCGATGCCGTACCGGTCCCCCAGCGTGGCCCGGGCCAGTCCGGTGACGATCTGCACCTCCGAGCGCAGGTGCGGGCCGGCCGGTTCGAGCGGTCCGCGGGAGGAGTGCACCTGCGACATGGAGTCCTCGACGGTGACGAACTGCTCGACGCCGTCGTGGACGTCCTTCTCGGTGCGTCCCTTCGTGGGCAGGATCAGCGCCGTCTCCCCGCACACCAGGTGGGAGCGGTTGAGCTTGGTGGAGACGTGCACGGTCAGCCGCGCCCGTCGCATCGCCTCCACCACGACGTCGGTGTCGGGGGCGGCGTGCACGAAGTTGCCGCCCAGCCCGACGAAGACGTGCGCGCGGCCGTCCCGCAGGGCCTTGATCGACTCGACGGTGTCCAGCCCGTGCTCGCGCGGCGGGTCGAAGCCGAACTCCGCGCCCAGGGCGTCGAGGAAGCTGTCGGGCGACTTCTCCCAGATGCCCATGGTGCGGTCGCCCTGCACGTTGGAGTGGCCGCGGACCGGGCACAGCCCGGCACCCTTCCTGCCGATGTCGCCGCGGACCAGTGCCAGGTTGGTCAGCTCCTTGATGGTCGCCACCGCGTTGCGGTGCTGGGTCAACCCCATCGCCCAGCACCAGATGGTGGCCCGCGAGCCGCGCAGCAGCTCCGCGGCCTCGGTGATCTGGGCCCGGGTGAGCCCGCTGTCGCGTTCCACCTGCGCCCAGTCGACGGCCGCGACGTGGTCGCGCCAGGCCTCGAACCCGGTGGTGTGGGCCTGCACGAAGTCGTGGTCGACCGCGTCCCACTCGACCAGCAGCGCGCCGATGCCCTGGAACAGCGCCAGGTCGCCGTTGTTGCGCACCGGCAGGTGCAGGTCGGCGATGTCGGTGCCGGCGCCGACCACGCCACGGGCCTTCTGCGGGTTGCGGAAGTTGACCAGTCCGGCCTCGCGCAGCGGGTTGATCGCGATGATCTTCGCGCCGCGCCGCTTGGCGACCTCCAGGGCCTGCAGCATCCGCGGGTGGTTGGTGCCCGGGTTCTGCCCGGCGATGATGATCAGCTCGGCGTGGTAGATGTCGTTCAGCGTGACGCTGCCCTTGCCGATGCCGATCGACTCCGCCAGCGCCACGCTGGTCGACTCGTGGCACATGTTCGAGCAGTCGGGCAGGTTGTTGGTGCCGAAGGCCCGGGCGAACAGCTGGTAGGCGAAGGCGGCCTCGTTGGACGCCCGTCCGGAGGTGTAGAAGACGGCCTCGTCCGGCGAGTCGAGCGCCTGCAGGTGGTCGGCGACCACCCGGAAGGCCTCGGACCAGTCCAGCGGCTCGTAGTGGGTGCCGCCGGGACGCTTGACCATGGGCTGGGTGATCCGGCCCTGCTGGCCCAGCCACCACTCGTCGTGGGCGTCCAGCTCGGCGATGCTGTGGGTGGCGAAGAAGTGCGGGTCGGCCCGCCGCTTCGTGCCTTCCTCGGCGACGGCCTTGGCGCCGTTCTCGCAGAACTCCGCGGTGTGGCGGTGCTCGGGGTCGGGATCGGGCCAGGCGCAGCTCATGCAGTCGAAGCCGTCGGTCTGGTTGAGCTTGAGCAGGGCGCGGGCCGAGCGGACCGGCCCCATCCGCTCCACCGAGCGCTTCATCGCCACCGCCACCCCGGTGACGCCGGCCGCGGCCGTCTTGGGGTGGTGCACCTCCAGCTCCGCCTCGGGCGTCTCGCGGCCATCGGAGGTCCCAGGGGTGGACGTCGCTGTCATCGCCGCTCCTCGCTCGGGGTGGTTCGGGCTGCCCGACGACTCTACGCGTGCCTCCGGCCCCGTCCGCCCGGCGGCGCTCGGGCGGGCCGGAGCCGATGACGGCGGGGATAGCATGGCCGCCATGGCGACCTGGGAGGACGGACCGGAGTACGCGCCGCACCAGCGGCCGGACCAGTTCCAGCCTCCCGCCGACGCGCCGTCGCTGGGCGCCGCCCCGCCGGCGCCGCGACCCTCGGCGTCCGAGCCGCTGGCGCCACCGCTGCGCTACGAGATGCGCGCCCAGGTGGCCGGGCTGGAGACGCTGGTGCCGGACCGTGGCGAGCAGCGCGACCCGCACCGTGCCTTCGACGTCGTGCAGTCGGTGATGACCGAGCAGCCGTCCTCCGGCCCGCGAGCCTGGAGCGCGGCGCACTCCAGCTCCTGGAGCCAGCAGTGGGCCCCGCCTCCCGGGACGCCGGCGCCGGCGGCCCCGGCCCCGGTCGTCGGCGGTCACGACCCCCAGCAGCCCTTCGCCGTCGGGCAGGGGATGCGGCCGGGCCAGCCGCAGCTGCCCCCGCCGGCCGGTCCCGCGCACCCCGCACCAGGGACCGACCAGTGGTTCGCCCCCACCTCCTGGGAGCCGCCGGAGGCGCACGGCGACTTCCGCAGCACGGGGACCCGTGTGGTGCAGGGCGTGACGTGGCCCGTCCTCATCGTGCTGGGGCTGGGCGTCCTGATCTTCCCGCTCTCGCTGTTCTGCGTGGTCGGTGCCGCGGTGCTGACGAACTGGGTGCCGCGCCGGCGGAGCCAGGCGCGGGTCGGCTACGCGATCGGGTTCGGCGTGCTGGCCCTGGTCGGGCTGGTCGGCTTCCTCGACACCCTGTCCTTCAGCGGGCTGGTCACCGCGGTGCAGCCGATGGCGACCCTGTTCTGCCTGGCGATGCTCGTGGTGCACCCGGTGCTGAGCTACCTCAGCGTGCAGGCCGGCGAGCCCGAGGAACGCGGACCGTACGCGACCCGCAACCCCTCGGCCTGGGGCTGAGGTGGCGCCACGCTCGCTCTCGGAGGCGCTGGCCGGCTTCAGCACCGAGCAGCTGTCCGCCCTCCTCGCCCTGCGCGAGGACCTCGCCCGTCCGCTGCCGGCCGACCTCGCTGAGCTGGCGGCCAGGGCGGTCACCGTGGCCTCCACCAGCCGCGCCGTCGACCGGCTGGACGCCTGGCAGCGTCACGTCGTGCTGGGGCTGGCGGCCGCCCCGGACGGCGTCGGCGTGGACGACCTGGCCGGCCTGCTCGGCGACGTGCCGCGCGACGCCCTGCCGGAGACGCTGCAGCGGCTGCGGCTGGCGGCCCTGGTCTGGGGCGAGGACGCCGAGCTGCACGTGGTGCGGACCGTGCGAGAGGTGCTCGGCCCGTTCCCGGCCGGGTTGGCGCCGGTCTCACCGCGGCCGCTGTCACCCGCCGACGTCCGCGCCGCGCTGGAGCAGGTCGGGCTGGCGGAGGAGGTGATCCTCGACCGGCTGCTGTGGGAGCAGCCGACCGGCGCGCTGCGCCAGGCCGACCGCAGCGTCACCCTGGAGACCGCCCGCAACCCGGTCGAGCGGTTGCTGGCCCTCGGGCTGCTGCGGCCGGCCGACACCGACACGGTGCTGCTGCCGCGGGAGGTGTCGTGGGAGCTGCGCGGGCACCGGCTCACCCGCACCACCCCGACCGCCGAGCCGCCGACGCTGACCTCCGGCACCCGTCCGGCGGGGGTGGTCACCCCCGCCGCGGTCGGCGCGGCCTGGGCGCTGGTGCACGACGTGGAGCAGCTGGTCGACGACCTGTCCACCCGGCCCTGCGCGGTGCTGCGCGACGGCGGCGTCCCGGCCCGCGAGGTCGCCGCCCGCGGGCGCCGGGTCGCGCTGCAGCCGGCGCAGGCGGCGATGCTGCTGGAGTGGGCCGGCGCGGCCGGGCTGGTCGCCACCGACGGGCCGCGGCTGCTGCCCACCCCCGGTTACGACCGCTGGACCGCCGCCGACGGCGCACAACGGTGGCTGCAGCTGGTCCGGGCCTGGGCCGCCACCCCGCGCTGGCCGATGGCCGGGGCCCGCGAGGGTGCGCACGCGCTGGCCACCGACCTGCCGGTCCGCGGCGCCGCCGAGATCCGCGCCGGGGTGCTGGAGGTGCTCGCCCGGCAGCCGGTCGGGCAGCGGGTGGAGCCCGACGAGCTCACCGCCGCCGTCGGCTGGCACCACCCGGTGTGGGCCGAACGGCTGCCGCTGGCCGAGCTGGTCGGTGAGCTGCTCACCGAGGCCGAGCAGGCCGGGCTGACCGCCCTGGGTGCGGTCTCCCCGCTGGCCCGGACCGCACTGGGCGCCGAGCTCGACGAGGCGGTCGCCGCGCTGTTCCCCGAACCGATCGGGCACCTGGTGGTGCAGGCCGACCTCACCGCGGTGGCGCCCGGGCCGCTGCGGGCCGAGGTGGCCCATGACCTGCGGCTGCTGGCCGAGCAGGAGTCGCGCGGCGGCGGCGGCGTGTACCGCTTCACCGAGCGCAGCCTCCGGCGCGCCTTCGACGCCGGCTGGAGCTCGACCGAGGTGGAGGCCTGGTTGGCCGAGCACTCCTCCACCGGGGTGCCGCAGCCGCTGCGGTACCTGCTCGGCGACGTCGCCCGCCGCCACGGCAGCATCCGCGTGACGCCCACGCTGGCGGTGGTGCGCTGCGACGACCCGGCGCAGGCCGCCAGCCTGCTGCAGCGTCCCGAGGCCCGCGCGCTGGGTCTGCAGCAGCTCGCGCCGGGGGTGCTGGCCGCCTCGGTGGAGCCCGACGAGGTGGTGCGGGCGCTGCAGGGCGTCGGCCTGGCCCCGGTGGCAACCGACGCCAGCGGCGCCACCCTCACCGCCCCTCCTCCGCCGCGGGCGAGGGAGGTCGAGCGCGGCGGCGGTGAGGCCGAGCCGGTGGACGCCCGGCTGGCCGCGGACCTGCTGCTCGACCGCGAGCGGGACCGCCGGGCCCGGGCGGAGGCGGTCGACTCCGCGGTCGACGTGCTGCGCCGAGCGGCCGCGACGGGCACCGAGGTGGTGGTGGACTGGGTGACCGCGGCCGGGGAGAGCACGACCAGCCGGGCGACCCCGCTGACGGTGACCTCCGGCGCGGTCCGGCTGCGGGCGTCCGGGCAGGTGGTCAGCGTCCCGCTGGCCCGGGTGGTGGCGGCCCGACCAGACGGCCCGGCCCGGCGTTGACTCCGCGGAGCAGAATGGACGTCATGCCTGCTGAGCCCACCCGCCCCGGGAGCCGCGCGTGAACGGCCCCCTCGTCGTCCAGTCCGACCGCACCCTGCTGCTCGAGGTCGACCACGAGCAGGCCGACGAGTGCCGGATCGCCATCGCCCCCTTCGCCGAGCTCGAACGGGCCCCCGAGCACATCCACACCTACCGGCTGACGCCGCTGGGGTTGTGGAACGCCCGCGCCGCCGGCCACGACGCCGAGCAGGTGGTGGACGTGCTGCTGAAGTACAGCCGCTACCCGGTGCCCAGCGCACTGCTGGTCGACGTCGCCGACACCATGGACCGCTACGGCCGGCTGCGGATCGAGAAGCACCCCACCCACGAGCTGGTGCTGGTCTCCTCCGACCCGGCGGTGCTCACCGAGGTCTGCCGCAGCGCCAAGGTCAAGGGGCTGCTCGGGCCGAAGATCGACGCCGAGACCGTCGCGGTGCACCCGTCGGAGCGCGGCCACCTCAAGCAGGTGCTGCTCACCCTGGGCTGGCCCGCGGAGGACCTGGCCGGCTACGTCGACGGCGAGAAGCACCCGATCGGTCTGGCCACCGACGGCTGGCAGCTGCGGCCCTACCAGGCCCAGGCGGCCGACGGGTTCTGGGCCGGCGGCTCGGGCGTGGTGGTGCTGCCCTGCGGCGCGGGCAAGACGATCGTCGGCGCGGCCTCGATGGCCAAGGCGTCGGCGACCACGCTGATCCTCGTCACCAACACCGTCTCGGCCCGGCAGTGGCGCGACGAGCTGATCCGGCGCACCACGCTGAGCGCGGACGAGATCGGTGAGTACTCCGGCTCGCGCAAGGAGATCCGTCCGGTCACCATCGCCACCTACCAGGTGATCACCACCAAGCGGAACGGCGTGCACCCGCACCTGGAGCTGTTCGAGGCCCGCGACTGGGGTCTGGTGATCTACGACGAGGTGCACCTGCTGCCGGCCCCGGTGTTCCGGATGACCGCCGATCTGCAGGCGCGGCGCCGGCTCGGGCTGACCGCCACCCTGGTGCGCGAGGACGGTCACGAGGGCGACGTGTTCTCCCTGATCGGGCCGAAGCGGTTCGACGCCCCGTGGAAGGACATCGAGGCCCAGGGCTGGATCGCGCCGGCCGACTGCGTCGAGGTGCGGGTCACGCTCACCGAGGAGGAGCGGATGGCCTACGCGATGGCCGAGCCGGACGTCCGCTACCGGCTGGCCGCCTCGGCGGAGTCCAAGATGAGCGTGGTCGAGGACCTGGCCCGCCGCCACGAGGGCGTCCCGCGGCTGGTGATCGGGCAGTACGTCGACCAGCTGGACGAGCTGGCCGAGCGGCTCGGGGCGCCGGTCATCAAGGGCGACACCACCACCCGGCAGCGCGAGAAGCTGTACCAGGCCTTCCGGGAGGGCGAGATCGACCTGCTGGTGGTCAGCAAGGTGGCCAACTTCTCCGTCGACCTGCCCTCGGCGCAGGTGGCGATCCAGGTGTCGGGCGCCTTCGGCTCGCGCCAGGAGGAGGCCCAGCGGCTGGGCCGGCTGCTGCGCCCGCAGGAGGGCAAGTCCGCGCGGTTCTACGCGGTGGTCTCCCGCGACACCGTGGACGCCGAGTTCGCCCAGCACCGGCAGCGGTTCCTGGCCGAGCAGGGCTACGCCTACCGGATCATCGACGCCGAGGACGTCCCCGCCGAGCCGACCGCCTGAGCCCACCGGCGGGCGAGGGGTCCGTCGACGAGGTGTGCGGCGCCGCGGTTCCGCGAGGGTCGTCGCAGACCGGGTGAGGGCCTCCCGGCCGGCTCGGGACGCGGTAGCGTCGGGCCATGATCCCGACCGCTGCGCGCCACCGGCGGGTCGGCCGGTGAGCACCCACGCCGAACGGGTGGCGGCGGCTGCCGACTTCGACGCGGCCCGCGCCATCCGGCTGCTCTCGGACCTGATGACCCCGCGGATGGCGGTGTACTGGACCGACCTGTGCCTGTCGGCGCTGGCGGGGTGGTCGGCCTTCGGAGCGGTGGTGGTGCTGACGCCGAGGACTCCCTGGGCGGCGCTGCTGCTGTTACCGGCGGCGGTGGCGATGTATCGGGCCACGCTGTTCATCCACGAGCTGGTGCACTTCCGCCGGCGCGAGCACCGCAGCCGGTTCGGGCTGGGGTGGAACGTGCTGGTGGGGTTCTGGCTGCTCATCCCCTACTTCATGTACGAGGGGCACTCCGAGCACCACAGCCGCCGGCTCTACGGCACCGCCGGGGACGCCGAGTACGTGGCCTTCGCCCGGATGTCGCGCAGCGAGATGGTGAAGATGGCGCTCAGCGCGCTGGTGCTGCCGCTGTTCGGCCCGGTCCGCTTCGGCGTGCTGGCGCCGGTGTCGTGGCTGGTGCCGCGCACCCGGGAGTGGGTCTACGCCCGGGCGTCCACGATCAAGATCGACGTGGAGTACCGCGGGCACCCGCCGAAGCGGTCGCAGCGGACGCGCTGGCTGGTGCAGGAGGCGGTCTGCTTCGTCCTGGTCTGGGCGGTGCTCGGCCTGGTGCTGACCGGCGTCCTCTCCCCCGTGGTGCTGCTGTGGTGGCTGGCGCTGATGGTCGGCGTCGCCGGTCTGGACACCGCACGGCTGCTCGGCGCGCACCGCTACCTCGGCAACGACTCCGAGGCCAACCTGGTGCTGCAGATGATCGACACCATCAACTACCCGCGCTCACGGGTGGCCGGGCTGGTGTGGGGTCCGGTGGGGCTGCGGCTGCACGCGCTGCACCACCTGGTGCCCTCGCTGCCCTACCACGCCTACCGCGAGGCGCACCACCGTCTGGTTACGCAGCTGCCGGCCGGCTCGGCCTACCACCTGACCGAGTCCCCGGGGCTCCTCCACTCCATCGCCGAGCTGTGGCGGGCGCCGAGGCCGACCGAGCAGGCGGAGCCGGCGCCCACGGCGGCGCACCAGCCGGGCGGCGCATCGACCGGCCGGTCCTCCGGCAGCCGGCCAGCTGCTCCCCGCTGAGGAGTCGTCCCAGTGGGCGCGGCCAGGTCATGACGAGACCCCGGATGGGCGATGCGCTGATCGGGCGGTCCTCAGCGTGCGCGGCACGCCAGCGGCCGACGAGCGCACCGGGTGGGCGCTCCTCGCGAGCGGGAGGACAGTCGCGGCCGAGCACCGCGCCGACCGGGCGGCCCTCAGCACCCAGCGCCTCCGCCGCCGGGACGAGCGCCTCGAGTGGGCACCCCTCAGGACCAGCGCCGCTCGACCAGCCCGAGCGCCGCGACGGGAACCCTCAGCATCCAGCGGCGCCTCAGCCACGCCAGCGCAGCGGACGGGCACCCCTCACCAGCAGGCGTACGCGGGATCCCGGGCGCCCGCCCGGACCCGCCCGGTTCGGCTAGCCGACCTGGCCGCGGGCGACGTCGCGGGGGCCGGAGAGCTCGGGTGAGGCGGACGGCTCGTGCTGGGCGAGATCGGGGCGGTAGCGGTCCAGGTGCAGCAGCGCCAGCACGACGGCGGCGGCGAAGGCGAGCGCGGCGACGAGCGCGACCGGTCGGTAGCCGACGGCCCCGGCGGCGAAAAGGGCGACCGAGCCGGTGAGGAAGCCGACGACCTGCGCCGGGGTGTTGACCAGGGCGTAGTCGGTGGCGGCCGTGCCCGGGCGGGCGTAGTCCATGTGGACGGTGTAGAGCACCGCGGAGAGGGCGCAGAAGCCCAGGTAGTAGACGGTCACCACCCAGACGACCACCACCCGGTCGGCGTCGGCGAAGGCCGTGACGACCAGGGTCAGGGCCGCCAGCACGAGGACCACCCCGCTGACCACCACGGTGCGGACGCGGCCGGCGTGGCGGACCAGCAGACCTCCGAGCAGACCGCCGACCATCCCGGCGAGCCCGGTCAGCACACCGGTCACCGACGCCACCTGCGCGGGCGTCCAGCCCTGGTCGACCAGCGCGGGTGCGAGCAGGGCGGTGACCATGCCGGCCGCGCCGATGGCCAGCGGCACCACCAGCAGGGCCCACCGCGCGGCACCGGGTTGGCGCAGCACGGTGCCCAGCGCGGCGACGGCGGTGCGCAGGTCCGGCCGCGCCCGGACGGCCACCGCGGGTTCGCGGAGCACGACGATGTTGGCGATCGGCAGGGCGGTGACCACGGCGAGGAAGAGCATGGCCGCCGACCAGCCCCACCAGTCGTAGACGACCACGGTCAGACCGCCACCCAGGAGGTTCCCGAGGTAGCCGCCGAGGACCTGCAGGCCGTTGGCCAGCCCGCGCTCGCGGCCGCGCATGACCAGCAGGGCCAGGGCGTCGCTGGCGGTGTCCTGGGTCGCCGACAGCATGGCGAGCAGGATGCCGAGGACGACGACGGGGGTGAGGTCGGAGAGGTCGTCGAAGGGCACCATCGCCAGGATCACCAGCACCATCAGCGGCTGCAGCGCCAGCAGCCAGCCCCGGTAGTGCCCGCCGACGACGGCCCAGCCCCAACGGTCGACCAGCGGCGCCCACAGCACCTTCAGCGGCCACACCAGTCCGGCCAGCGCCAGCCAGCCGAGGACGTCGAGGCCGTAGCCGTTGTCGCGCAGCACGACCGAGAGGCCGGTGCCGAGGAAGCCGACTCCGACGAACTGGGTCACGTAGAGCCCGGTGACCAGGCTGTTGCGCTGCCAGGGGCCGAGCGTGCTCGGCTCGACGACCCCGCCTCCGGAGTCCTCCGGTCCGGTCGGTGCTGGTGGCTGGCTCATGGCTCCCCCTCACGTGCTGAGGTGAGGCTAGCCTGGCTCGCCGCTCCGCGTCGCCCCTCTCGTCTCGGCTGCCGGCGGACGGAGCGCTCAGGCCTGGACGGCGCGGATGTCGTCCCAGGTGTCGAGGTCGACCGCCTCCAGCCCGCGCGCCGGCTCGACGTGCAGCCGCAGCCCGCCGAGAACGGCCCGGACCGCCGCGTCGCGGCCGTCGGAGCCCCCGAGCGCCCGCCGCAGCGCCTCGGTGCGGTAGGCCGCCGACAGCCACTGCCGACGTCCGTCGGCGTCGGCGACCACCGCCCCGTCCAGCTGCGGGTCCGCCACGAGCGCCGCCAGCAGGCGGGGCAGCGCACCGGCGACGAACGGGGCGTCGCAGCCGAGCACCACGGTGAGCTGACCCGGCGTGCGGCCGTCGGCGAGGGCGGCCAGCCCGGCCACCAGCCCGGCGACCGGACCGCCGGAGGGCGGCGACTCCAGCGTGCGGCGCACACCGTCGGGCAGCGCCAGCGTCTCGGGCGCCACCACCACCGTGGCGTCGGCGCCGGTGACGGCACCGAGGACGTGGTCGACCAGCCGACGTCCGCGGAGCTCGACCTCGGGCTTGCTCGCCCCGTCCAGACGACGGGCGCGACCGCCGGCCAGCACCAGCGCGTCGTAGCCCGTGGGCACCTCGACCGGCACGGTCGACTCCTCCTGGCGGCCCAGCTCGACCACCGCGCCGCCGCCCCGGCCGGCCTCGACCAGGGCGACCAGCTCGGCCGGCCAGATCCAGGCGGTGGTGCTGCTGAGCTCGGCCAGCGGCCACCAGCGGTGCTGCTGGATGGTGAGCTGCTCCTCCTCGGTGTGGCCGGCGATGTCGACCTCGAAGCGGTCCAGCTCGAGCAGCCAGAAGGACTCGGTCTGGATGACCACCTGGTCGCTGTAGCCGTGCACCACCTCCCGCCGGGCCACCGGGCCGACCAGCCGGTCGGCGGTGACCACCAGCCCGGTCTCCTCGGCCAGCTCGCGCACCGCCGCCTCCAGCTCGCCCTCCCCCGGGTCGATGCCGCCGCCGGGGGTCATCCACCACGACACGCCGGGGACGCCGGGATCGGTGTCCTCGAACAGCAGCACCTCCTCACCGTCCGCGGACCGTCCGACCACGAGGACGCGCACCGCCCGCCGCCGCAGCTCGTGGCGTTCGGCCGGGGGCACCGGGACGAAGGTGCGGTAGCGCTCGCTCACCCGGCCAGGCTAGTGGCGCACCGCCTCCCGGCGGACCGGCCGCTCCGCCCGCCCCGGCTCACACCCGCACGTGCGGGGCGATCTCGGCGTAGGACTTCGGACCGATCCCCGACACCTCCTGCAGCTCCTCGACCCGGCTGAACCGGCCGTGCTCCTCCCGCCAGGCGAGGATCTTCTCCGCCGTCACCGGCCCCACCCCGGGCAGCTCCTCCAGCTGCGCGGCCGTGGCGGAGTTGAGGTCGAGCAGCTGGCCCGTGCCCCCACCGCCGGACCCACCGCCGACAGCACCTCCGCCACCGCCGCCGTCGCTCCCGGGCCCGCGCACCTCCGAGTCCTCGCCCTGCTCCGACACGTGCACCTGCTGGCCGTCCTGCAGCGGCTGGGCCAGGTTGAGCTCGCCCGGGTCGGCGTCGTCCTCCAGCCCACCGGCGGCCTCGATCGCGTCGGCCACCCGCGAGCCGGCGGGCAGCTCCACCACCCCCGGCTCGCGCACCGCCCCGAGCACGTGCACCACCAGCGTCGGCACCGGGGTCGGGCTGGGGCTCGGCCCGGCCGGCGGCGGGCCACCCTGCTGGGCCTCCGGGGTCACCGGTGTCGCCGTGACCACCGGAACCGGGTCGGCGCGGGCGCGCAGCAGCAGGAACGCGCTGAAGGCCACGGCGAGCGCGAGCACGGTGGCCAGCACGGCCAGGTGCCGACGGGTCAGCCGCGGGATGGTCACCCGGACCGCCCGGTCGTCCTCGGGCGCGCTCGTCCACCGGTCCTCCGCGGCCGCATCACGTCCCGCGCTCGTCCCCGCACGCCAGTCGTCGTCGACCCCGGACCGCTCCACCCGCCCGGTCGGCCCGGACCGCCCGACCCGTCCGGACGGCCCGGACGGGTCGGGAGAGCCGGGTGCCTCCGCCGGGTGGGGAGGCAGGTCGAGCGGCTCGGTCGGCTCGTCCGAGCCCGGCCAGGACCCATGCGGGTCCGCTGACCGCGCCCAGGAGCCGGGCACATCTGCCGACTCCGACCAGCCGGTCACCGGCGCCGGCCGCTCGGCGGCGGCGTCGGACGACCGGATCAGCGTCTCCACGCCACCACCCGCTCGACGAGCCCCCTCCGCCGCCCCGTCGCGGGCGCGGCCGCGACGCGGTGGACCCATCGCCTCGGCCAGCACCGGGATGGGCAGCCGGCGACGGGCCGAGAGCACGGTGGCACCCTCGACCGGCGGACGGCCCGACGACGTCGCGGCCCCGGACAGGATGGCGTCCAGCCGGGCCTGCACGTAGTCGCTGCGGGCGGACTCCCCTCGACCTGACATGCCGGCACCGTTGGCGGCGAGGGCCCGTGCGCACGTCCGACCAGCGCGCCTGTGGACAACGCTCCGACCCGTCCCGGGTCTGGGGACGAAGGGTCAGCCGACGAGCCGGAGACCCACCCGCAGCGCGACCGGTTCGGTCTGGCCGCCCACGTGGCGCACCTCCTGCTCACCCGGCAGCACGGTCAGCTGGCTCGCGTGGTGGCGCAGCGCCTCGACCACGGTGGCGCGGTGCGCGGAGAGGTCCCACCACTCCGCGTCGTCCGCCTCTCCGTGCACCAGCACCTCCACCATCGCCAGCCCGGTCCGGCGCGCCGCCTCCCGGGTGACGTGGTGGCAGCGGACGTGGTCGGGGTGGCCGTAGGTGCCGCCGGCGTCGTAGCTCACGAGCACGGTGGGCCGGACCACCTCGACGTAGGCGCACAGGTCGTCCACCACCTCCTCCAGCCCGGCCGAGGTGAAGGAGCGGTCGTCGGCCGACTCCGCCGGCCCTGCCACACCGGGCGAGACCCACCGCATGCCGGAGTCGCGGTAGCCGCGCGCCGAACGGCCCGGCACCCGGGCGGGCGGCTGTCCGAGGAAGGCCGAGCGCCGCACGCCGAGCGCGGCGAGCGCCCCGGCCAGCTCGGCCTCGCGGGCGCGGCTGAGCTCGGGGCTGCCCTCCGCCGCGTCGACCGTGCCGGGGACGATCTCGCCCTGCTCGCCGCGGGTGGCGGTGAGCACCGCGACGTCGCGGCCGCGCCCGACCAGCTCGGCGATGAGGGCGCCGGTGGCCAGCGTCTCGTCGTCGGGGTGGGCGTGCACCAGCAGGCTGGACGTCATGCCCTCCAGCAGCGAGCCGGCGCCGCCGAGGGCGGTCACGAGAGCACCCGCTCGTAGGCCTCGACCAGCAGCTGTCCGGCCAGCTCGGGGGTGAACCGCTCGGCGTGCTCCCGGGCGGCGACGCTCATCGGTCCGCGCTCGCCCGGGGAGAGCACCCGGTCGACGGCCCGGGCCCAGTCGGCCGGGTCGCGGCTGGAGACCAGCAACCCGGTGACGCCGTCGATGACGGCCTCCCGCAGCCCGCCGGCGTCGTTGGCCACCACCGGGGTGCCGCTGGCCGCGGCCTCCAGCGCCACCAGCCCGAAGGTCTCCGACCACGACGGCACCAGCAGCGCCCGGGCACCACGGAACAGCTCGGCCAGCTGCTGGCGGCTCTGCGGCCCGCGAAAGCTGACCCAGTCCTGCAGGCGGTGCTCGGCCACCACCCGCTCCACCTCCGCGCGGTAGCGCAGGAAGTCCGGCGACACCCCGCCGACCAGCACCAGGTGCGGCCGCCGGTCGCGGGGCAGCCCGGCCATCGCCGCGATCGCCAGGTCGGGTGCCTTGAGCGGCTGCAGCCGGGCGGCGAAGACGACGTAGCCGCGGCCGAGCCCGCCACCGGTGGGCGGGTCGGCGTCGGTGATGTCACCGGCCGGCGGGTGGAAGAGCTCGAGGTCGACCCCGGGCGGGACGACGACCACCCGGTCGGGGTCGGCGTCGCAGCGCTCCAGCACGGTGGTGGCCTCCGCCCGGCTGATCGCCACCACCAGGTCCGAGGCCTGCGCGAGCAGCTTCTCCCCCGCCACCCGCTCCTCGGTCTCGGCCGGCTCGCCCTCGGCGAGGGTGCGGCCGAGCGGGACGGCCAGGGAGTGGTAGCTCTGCACGTGCGGCACGCCCATCCGCTGTGCCCACCCGAGGGCGGCCATCCCCGACATCCAGTGCTGGGAGTGCACCAGGTCGTAGCCGTCGAGGTGCTCCAGCTGGGCGGCGAAGGCGTCGATGTGGTCGGAGACGGCGCTCTTGGCCACCACCTCGACCGGCCCGGCGGTGATCTGGCGCAGGGTCACCCCCGGCGACAGCTCGCTGACCTCCGGGACGTCGGGGTGGGTCCGCCGGGTGAGGAACTCGACCCGGTGCCCCAGCTGGGCCAGCGCGTCGGCCTGCATCCGCTCGACCACGTTCATCCCGCCCGCATCACCCTCCCCCGGCAGGTCGGCGGGGGAGGTGTGCAGGGAGATCATCGCGATGTGCACTCAGCAGTCCTTCGGGTCGGGGAGGTACGGCTCAGGCCGGGACGATGCTGACCAGCTTCGGCGCACGGACGATCACCTTCCCGACCGCCTGACCGGCCAGCGCCCGCTGCACGCCGGGGTCGGCCAGTGCCAGCTCCCGCAGCTCGTCCTCACCGATCGTGGGCGGCACCTGCAGGCGTCCGCGCACCTTGCCCTTGACCTGCACCACGCAGGTGACCGACTCGGCCACCAGCAGCGCCGGGTCGGCCACCGGCCAGCTGGCCTCGGCCACCGACGGCCCGTGGCCCAGCAGCTCCCACATCTCCTCGGCCACGTACGGTGCGACCAGGCTGAGCACCACCGTGACCACCTCGGCGGCCTCGCGCACCGCCGGGTCGGCGGCACCGGGGCCGGAGTCGATGGCCTTGCGGGTGGCGTTGACCAGCTCCATCACGCGCGCGACCACGACGTTGAAGCGCTGGTCCTCCAGCAGCATGGTCACCTCGGCGACGCACCGGTGTGTGGTGCGTCGCAGCTCCAGGTCACCGCCGGCCGGGTCGGTGCCGGGCTCGCTGGCGACGTCGTCGGCCAGCCGGTAGGCCCGCTGCAGGAACTTCAGCGAGCCGGCCGGCGACACGTCGGCCCAGTCGATGTCGTCCTCCGGCGGTCCGGCGAAGACGACGGTGGTGCGGATGGCGTCCACCCCGTACTGGTCGATCTGGGCGCCCAGGTCGACCCCGTTGCCCAGCGACTTGCTCATCGCCTTGCCCTGGTTGATCACCTGGCCCTGGTTCAGCAGCCGGCGCATCGGCTCCTCGAAGTCGACCAGACCCATGTCGTGCAGCACCTTGGTGAAGAAGCGCATGTACAGCAGGTGCAGGATCGCGTGCTCGACGCCGCCGACGTACTGGGCGACCGGCATCCAGCGGCGGACGTCCTCGGGGTCGAACGGACCGCCCTCGTAGCCGGGCGAGCAGTAGCGGAAGAAGTACCAGGACGAGTCCACGAAGGTGTCCATGGTGTCGGTGTCGCGGTTGGCGGACCCGCCGCAGGACGGGCACTCCACCTGCACCCAGTCGGTGGCGGCGGCCAGCGGGCTGGTGCCCTTCGGCGCCAGGTCGGCCCCGCGCAGGTCGGGCAGCCGCACCGGCAGCTGGTCGTCGGGCACCGGCACCTCACCGCAGGAGGGGCAGTGGATGATCGGGATCGGGCAGCCCCAGAACCGCTGCCGGCTCAGCAGCCAGTCCCGCAGCCGGTAGGTCACCGCACCCTCGCCGCGGCCGTCGGCCTCCAGCCGCTCGACGATGGTGCGGACGCCGGTGGCCTTGTCGCTCAGCCCCTCCAGCAGCGGCGAGGCGACGTAGCGGCCGTCGCCGGGAGTGGCCACGCCGGTCACGGCCGGGTCCTCCGCACCGGTGTCGACGACCACCCGCACGGGCAGGTCGAAGGTGCGGGCGAAGTCCAGGTCGCGCTGGTCGTGGGCGGGCACGGCCATCACCGCGCCGGTGCCGTAGTCGGCCAGCACGTAGTCGGCGGCCCACACCGGGATCCGCTCGTCGTTGACCGGGTTGACCGCGTGCACCCCCAGGAAGACCCCGGTCTTGGGCCGCTCGGTGGACTGCCGCTCGATCTCGGTGGCCTGCTGGGTGCGTTCGACGTAGGCCTCCAGGTCGCCGCGCCGGCTCTCGTCGACCAGCTCGGCGGCCAGGTCGGACTCCGGCGCCACCAGGAAGAAGGTGGCCCCGTACAGGGTGTCGGGACGGGTGGTGAAGACCCGCACCGGCGTGCTGCGCCGGCTGCCGTCGGCCCGTTCGATGGCGAAGTCGACGTAGGCGCCCTCCGAGCGGCCGATCCAGTTGCGCTGCATGGTCAGCACGCGCTCGGGCCAGCCGCCCTCCAGCGAGGCCATGTCGTCCAGCAGCCGGTCGGCGTACTCGGTGATCTTGTAGTACCACTGGTTGAGCCGGCGCTTGGTGACGACCGAGCCGCAGCGCTCGCACAGCCCCTGCACCACCTGCTCGTTGGCCAGCACGGTCTGGTCGGTGGGGCACCAGTTGACGAAGCTGTCCTTGCGGTAGGCCAGCCCACGCTCGCGGAAGCGCAGGAACAGCCACTGCGTCCAGCGGTAGTACTCGGGGTCGGAGGTGTGCAGCCGGCGCGACCAGTCCAGGCTCAGCCCGTAGCGCTTGAACGAGCGGGCCTGGGTCTCGATGTTCGCGTAGGTCCAGTCGGCGGGGTGCGACCCGCGCTGGATGGCGGCGTTCTCGGCCGGCAGCCCGAAGGAGTCCCAGCCGATCGGGTGCATGACGTCGTAGCCCTGCAGCTTCAGCCGGCGGGCCACCACGTCACCCATGACGAAGGCCTCGGCGTGACCCATGTGCAGGTCGCCGGAGGGGTAGGGGAACATGTCGAGCACGTAGCGGCGCTCGCGGCTGCCGTCGTCGGCCGGGGCGAAGGTGCCGTGCTCGGCCCAGTAGGCCTGCCAGCGTTCCTGCGCTGCGGCCGCGTCGTAGACCCGGCGCTCGGTCTGCTCGGTCACGTCAGTCCTCCTCGGTGGTGCGGTGCGGGGCAGCAGGGGCATGAAAAAGCCCCTCGTCGGTGCCGCTGGGCACGAGGGGCAGCCGCCGGGTGGTCGACCCGACGGCTAGGGAAGCCGGAGCTGCTGGTTGCGCACCCGCCCATCCTAGCCCCAGCGGCCGGCCCGGGCGCGCGGCCGACCGCTTCCCGGTCGCCGTCAGCCCGCGGCGTCCAGGAAGGCGCGGACCTCGGCCAGGGTGGGCGGCTGGGCGCCCTGCCGTCCGCAGACGATGGCCGAGGCGGCCGCACCCTGCTGCAGGGCGGTGCGGACGGTCTCGGTCGGCGCGCCGTCGGCCCCCGCCCAGGCGGCGAGGAAGCCGGCCATGAAGGTGTCCCCCGCCCCCACGGTGTCCACGACCTCGACCCGGTGCCCGCGCACCCGCACCACGGCGCCGTCGGCCAGCACGGCGAGCGCGCCGTCGGGGCCGAGCGTGAGCACGAACAGACCGAGCCCGAACCGCTGCACCCACGCGGTGACCAGCGCGACCGGGTCGGCGGACGGGTCGGCGCTGGCGTCGGCGGCCCGGGCGAGGAAGAGGACGTCGTCGTCGCTGGCCTTGGCCACCCCGCCGCGGCGGCCGACCACCGCCAGGTAGGGCTCGACCCGGCGCCAGTACTCGTCGGGGTCGGCGACGACGGCGCTGCGCACGTTGAGGTCGACCGACATCCGGGCCGGGCAGTCGCGGACCCACTCGAGGAAGGTCGACGCCCCCGGCTCGACCACCAGCAGCATGGAGCCGAAGTGCAGCCAGTCGTCCGCACCGAGCGCGGGCAGCTCGCCGGGACGCCAGCCGAAGGTGGCGGTGCGCTCGGTGTGGAAGGCGTAGCTGGCCTTGCCGTGGGCGTCCAGGCTGACCACGGCCACCGCGGTCGGGTCGTCGACGGTGACGACGGCGTCGAGCCCGACCCCGTCCGCCTCGAGGTGCTGGCGCAGCTGGGTGCCGAAGCGGTCGGTGGACATCCGGCCCAGGAACTGCACGTCCCGCTCCAGCCGGGCCAGCGCGACCGCGCTGTTCATCGGGCCGCCGGCCGACAGCGCCTGCCAGGTGCTGCGGAAGGACGAGTCGGACGGCTCCGGGACGTTGGCGAGATCGATCAGGGCCTCACCGCAGACGACGAACCTCATGGCGGGCAACGCTAGCGTGCCGCCGCCCGTCGTCCGGCCAGGAACGCCACCACGACACCGGCGACCGCGACCAGCGCGGTCACCCCGACCGGGGTGGACGCCGGCTCGCCGGTCAGCCGGTCGACCGCCAGCCATCCGAGCGCCCAGACCCCACCGACGGCCACGGCGAGGCGTCCCCGGAGCCGGAGCAGTGTCGAGGCCAGCAGCATCAGCGCCAGCGCCACCGCGACCACCACCAGCCCCTCGCGGACCGGGGCCGGCGGTTCGGACCCGCTGTCGCCGAGGGCCGCGGCGACGTCGGCGACGGCGGCGACCACCACCCAGCCCAGCAGCAGCCCGGCGGTGCCGTCGACCAGCAGCCGCTCGACCCGGTCGCCCGGGACGTCGTCCTGGCGGGCGCGCAGCAGCGTCGCGAGCACCACCGCGAGACCGAGGACGGCGACGACCGCGAGCCAGAGCCGTCCGGCCGGGACCGCCAGCAGCCAGACGGCCTGCAGCGCCATGGCCGCCGCCAGCCACCAGCCGGCGGCCCGCTGGGCGGGCGCCGCACCCTGGCCCGGCCGCCACTGCCACACCGTGTAGCCGACCAGCCCGGTGTAGACCACCGGCCAGAGCGCCCATCCCGGCGCGGCCGGCACGACCAGGGCGGAGGCCTCCGCGGCCGCCCCACCGGCGCGGTCGGCGGCCGGGGCGCCGAGGAGCCCGTTGCCGGAGACCAGACCGACCAGGCCGAGCACCAGCGCGGCCGTCACGGCCAGCTGGCGGATGCGGTCGGTCGGTGTCGTCACCTCCGAGCGCTCCCCGCTCCCCCGGCGGCGAGCTCGCGCCGGGCCAGCGCCTGCCGGGCGACCGCCCGCTGGCCCACCACCTGGGCGACCACCCGCAGCGGGGCCGACAGCACCCACCCGAGCTGGCCGGCCAGCCCGCGCGGCCGGTGCTCGGTGCGCAGGGTGAGCCGCGAACCGGTCGGGACGGGCTCGAGCGTCGCGGTCAGCTCCGTGCGTCCGGTCAGCGCGCGGCGCGCGCGCAGCACGAGCTGGTGCGGTGGGGTGCTCTGCTGCTCCGCCCACCAGCCGAGCTGGGTCGCCGGGTGCTCGAGCACGACCTCGCGCAGCGCCGCCCAGACGTCCTCGGGGGGCGCGGCGATCGTGGTGGTGTAGCGGTCGGTGCGCACCACCGGGCCGGCCCAGGCGGGGTCGGCGTCGGTGTGGCCGGCCGGCGAGCGCTCCGGGTCGGGTTCGGCCAGGGCCTCGGCGACGGCGTCGTCGAACCCGCGCAACCCCTGCGGCGGGTCGGGCACGACCTCGGCGATGTCGTGCTCGCCGCACACCACCTCGTGCACCAGGCTGCCGACCAGCGGTCTGGCCAGCCCCGTCGGCACCGGGATGATCAGACCGACCCACTGGCTGGCCAGCCGCGGGGTGAGCACCGGCACGGTGCGCACGAGCCGCGGCAGGAGACCGGCCTGCCGGGCGTAGCGCTCGATCATCTGCCGGTAGGTGAGCACCTCGGGCCCGCCGATGTCGAAGGCGCGGTCGAGCCGTCCGGGCGCGGCGGCCACGCCGGTCAGGTGGTGCAGAACGTCGGTGACCGCGATCGGCTGGATGCGGTTGTCGAGCCAGGACGGTCCGAGCATCACCGGCAGCCGCTGGGTGAGGTGGCGCAGCATCTCGAAGGAGGCCGATCCGCTGCCGACGATGACCGCGGCCCGCAGCACCACCGCCGGCGTGCGGGCCGCCAGCACGATCTGCTCCACCTCGCGGCGGGAGGCCAGGTGCGGCGACAGCTCCTCCCCGTCGGGGTGCAGCCCGCCGAGGTAGACGATCCGGCCGACGCCAGCCCGGTCGCAGGCGTCGGCGAAGGAGCCGGCGAGCTCTCGGTCGCGGGCGGCGAAGTCGCCGTCGCCGTCCATCGAGTGGATCAGCCAGAACGCCACGTCCACCCCGGCCAGCGCCTCGTCGAGCGCGGCGCGGTCGTCGGCGCTGCCCTCCACCGCCTCGACCCGGTCGCCCCACCGGTGGCGCCGGAGCCGGTCGGCGGAGCGGGTGAGCACCCGGACCGTCCAGCCGTCGGCCAGCAGCGCCGGGACCAGCCGCGAGCCGATGTACCCGGTCGCCCCGGTCACCAGCGCGGTGCCCCGCCGCTCCCCGTCCTGCTGCTGCACTGCCTCTCCTCCGCCGGCTGCTGCCGACCCTAGTGGGGTGGCGCCCGGCTCACCCGGCCGCCAGCACCACCGGTCGGAGCAGGACCACCATCCCGGTGGACCAGACCACGTGCACCAGCACCGGCCCCAGCACCCCGCCGGTGGCGCGCCGGTGCAGCCCGCACAGGGTGCCGAGGACCGCCGCCGCGAGCACCAGCGCTCCGTTGAGCGAGGCGGCCGTCACCACCGTGTAGACGGCGGTGGTGACCAGCACCGCCCGCCAGGGATGTCGGAGCTCGTCGACCGCGTCGTGCAGGGCGCCGCGGAAGAACAGCTCCTCGGCGACCGCGTTGACCAGCGCCGCGGCCACCACCAGCCCGAGCACCGACCACCGCAGGTGCGACAGGACGGCCAGCACGGCGGCCTGCAGCACGTCGACCTGGGAGACCAGGAACCCGCCGGCGCAGAACAGGGCGACCGCCGACGTCCCGATCAGCAGCCCCGGCAGCACCGGCGGTACCACCCGCCCGGAGCCGGTGACCCACCGGCCCAGCGGCAGCGGGCCCGAGAGCAGCGCGCCGACCACCCAGACCGCGGCCAGGGCGAACGTGGAGGCGACGAACCAGGGGTCGCCGGGCGGCCGGGTCAGCGACCAGCCGAGCAACGCCGTCCCGACCAGCAGCGTCCCCGCGACCACCACCCGGCGACGCCGGCGGGCACCGGCCGGTCCGGGAGCGCGGCCCGCCGCCGGCCCGGGGTCGTCGGGCACCTGCAGCAGCGCACGGCCGACCAGGGCGGTCGCCGACCGCCGGCCGGTCTGCTGCGTCGGCATCCGCTCCCCTCCCGCCGGGCGGGGCCCAGCGTACGGAGGGGCCCGCCGACGCGGGACCGGCGGGCTCACCCGGTGGTGCGCCCCGCACCGGGCTCGTCCCACCACGACGGCGGCAGCCCCAGCCGGTTGATGCTGTCGAGGACGGCCACCAGCCGGTTCTCCTCCCCCTCCGCCTCCAGCGTCTCCAGGCACACCGACATCAGCGCCCCGTCCCCCGACAGCCAGGCGGCGGTGGCGAGCTGGCACACCGGGGCCACCCGGAACGGGGGCAGTGCGAGCCGGCTCACCCGCGACCACAGCCCCACCGCCCGCGCCGCACCCGAGCGGGTCTGCGCGCCCCACACCGCGTCCCGGACGCCGACGTCGAACAGGCTGACCGCGAGCTCGGCCGCGGCCTGCTCGTCGGGCAGCTCATCCGCCGCGCACAGCGCCTCGACGCGGGCGACCACCCTGGCGGCGGCGTCCGGGCCGAGCGGCAGCAGGTCGCCGGCCACCGTCTCGTACAGCCCGACCCGCTCCTCGGTCGCCGGTTCGGGCCGGACCAGCTCGGCCAGGCTGTCGCGCGAGGGCAGGGTGGTCAGACCGGCGAAGACGGCCGCGGCCGCCGTCCGGCTCGAGGCCACGTCGTAGGGCCGACCCTCCGGCGGGCAGCAGCCGGCGCTGCACAGCCACGACCACCAGCGCCGCCCGTCGACGTGCAGCAGGTCGACCAGGCGGACGCCGTCGAGCCGCTCGGGCAGACCCTCGAACAGCGCGGCCACCGGCTCGGGGTCGGCGCAGTAGGCCACCACCACGGCGGCGTCGGCCCCGTGCAGGTCGGCCAGGTCCTCCACCTGCTGGGCCAGCTCCCCGCCATCGGGCACCGAGGCCAGGTCCATCCGGGCGGTCACCACCACGCACCGGTCGGCCAGCAGCACCACCACCAGGTCGTCGGCCGGCAGGAACCCGACCAGGTACGGGATCACGCCCAGTACCTCGGACGGGTCGCCGGCGCGGATGGTCGGTGGCGCGGTCGGCAGGACACGGTCGGTCGGCGGCGAGTCAGAGGTCATGCCCGCCAGGTGTGCCGGGACGGGCACGGCTGCCGACCGCCCCGGGCCGGCTGTGGACGACGGATCCGCCCTGTGGACGGCGCCGGGGATCAGTCCTGCTCGTCCTGCGGGAGGCCCTTGGCGGCGGTCGCGGCCCGGCGCTGGCGGCGGATCAGCCACCACACCAGGTAGACCAGCAGCGCCACCAGGATGACGTAGACCACCCGGGAGATCACGCCCATGTACTGCTCGACCAGGTGCCAACGGGTGCCGAGCAGGTAGCCCGCGCCGATCAGCAGGCTGTTCCACAGGGCGCTGCCGAGGAGGGTGTAGAGGGTGAAGGTGAGCGGGTTCATCCGGTCCACCCCGGCCGGGATCGAGATCAGGCTGCGCACCCCCGGGACCAGCCGGCCGAGGAAGATCGCGCGGGCGCCGTGGCGGTCGAACCAGGCGGTGGCGCGGTGCACGTCGCCGGCCTCGGTCAGCGGGATCTTGTCCGCGATCGCGGCCAGCCGCCGCTCACCGAAGGCGGCGCCCAGCGCGTACAGCAGCCAGGCTCCCACCAGCGAGCCGGCGGTGGCCCAGAGCAGGGCCGCGACCACGCTGAAGTTGCCCTGCTGGGCGGTGAACCCGGCCAGCGGCAGCACCACCTCGCTCGGGATCGGCGGGAAGACGTTCTCCAGCAGGATGGCCAGACCGACGCCGGGGGCGCCGATCACCGTCATCAGGCTGACGACCCAGTCGACGACACGTTCGAACACGCTGGCAGGTCCTTGTCTCGGAGGCGGTCGGGCGGTCGGCGCTCAGGCAGCGCGCCGCAGACGCACGATCCTGCCACGGGTCACCTGGCAGTAGATGTCCTCGAAGCGGGCCAGCGTGGCGTCCAGGGTGTGCCCGGCCACGATGGTCTCGCTCTCCCGGCCCATCCGGGCCCGCAGCGCCGGGTCGGCGAGCAGCCGACGCAGGTGGCCCGACAGCTCCTCCACGTCGCCGGGGGTGTAGAGGTAGCCGTTGCGTCCCGGTCGCACCAGGTGCGGCAGCGCCATCGCATCGGCCGCCACCACCGGGCGTCCGGCCGCCATCGCCTCCAGGGTGACGATCGACTGCAGCTCGGCCACCCCGGGCATGCAGAACAGGTCGGCCCGGCCGTAGGCCTCGACCAGCTCCTCGTCGGTGACCACGCCGTGGAAGGTGACGCGGTCGGTCACGCCCAGCCGCTCGGCCATCGCCCGCAGCTGGGCGCCGCAGGAGCCGTGCCCGACCACCTCGAGCCGGGCCGGGACGTCGGCGGGCAGCTGGGCGAAGGCCCGCAGCAGCTCGTCCACCCGCTTCTCCGGGTCGAGCCGGCCCACGAACAGCACCGTCGGCACCCAGTCCGCGGCCTCCTTGGCCGGGGCCCACCGACCGCTCGCCTCGGCGAAGGAGTGGTTGTCGATCCCGCAGGAGACCGCCAGCGCCTGCAGCCCGGTGGCCTCGGTGAGCAGCTGCACCGCGCTCGGGGTCGGGGTCGTGACCACGGAGGCCTGGCCGAACACCCGGCCGATGTCGCGCCAGACGGTGCGCGTCACCCACCCGCGGGCGAAGCCCGGCACCGGCAGGTGGTCGAAGACGTTGTCGATCATCAGGTGGTTGGTGCCCACCACCGGGATGCCACGGTGCACCGCGGCGGCGGCGAAGGCCCGTCCGACGGTGAAGTGGGCCTGGATGTGCACCACCTCCGGGCGCAGCTCGTCGACCAGCGGCTGGGCCGCGGTCCGCCACGGCCCACCCAGCCGGAACCGCTCGTAGCGGGGGTAGCGGTAGGAGCGCACGTGGTGGACGGTGATCCCCCGCACCCGCTGCCGGGCCGGGCGGCCGTCCGGTGAGGGCGCGGCGACGTGGACGTCGTGGCCGCGTCGGGCCAGCCCCTCGGCGAGCCGCTCGGTGAAGCGGGCCGCCCCGTTGATCTGGGGGGCGTAGGTGTCGGCGGCGATGAGGATCTTCACGAGGTGCTCCGGTTCGACTCGACGAGCGGACGGTGCTTGGCCACCTCGGGGTGGTGGCTGGAGAGGACGACCACACCGGCGATGGCGACCAGTCCGGAGACGAGCATCCCCGCCAGGACCGGCAGCGCGAAGCCGCCCTCGCCCAGCAGGAACAGACCGATCAGGACGGCGACCACCGGGTCGGTCACGGTCAGCGCGCCGACCACGACCTCCGGCGACCCGGCGAGGTAGCCGTGCTGGGTCATCCAGCCCCCCAGCGCGAAGGCCAGCCCCATCACCAGGGCCGTGCCCCACACCTGCGGTGAGGTCAGCGGCGTGCCGGCACCGAGGATGAGGAAGAGGGCCTTGACGTAGGCCGAGGCCAGCCCGAAGGCGCAGGCGCCGGCGCTGGCCCACAGCAGGGTGGGCCAGCGTCCGGGAGCCCGGGTGGCGGCGGCGACGAGCGCCAGGCAGAGGACGGCGACGCCGCCGCTGACCACGAGCACGTGGGTGAAGTCGGGCACCTCGCTGCCGGCGCTGCCGGCGGTCAGCAGGACGAACCCGACGACACCCAGCAGTGTGGCCGCCACCCCCGCCCACACCTTCGCCGGCGGCCGCACCCGGGTCCGCCGGGCGGTCAGCAGCACGCTGAGTGGGACCGCCATCACCCCCACCGGTTGCACCACCGAGACCGGGGCCAGCCGCAGGGCGTTGACGTGCAGCAGCGCACCCAGCGCACCGAACCCGACGCCGAACAGCCATCGCGGGGTGCGCATCAGTCCGATGAAGTGGCGCAGGCTCAGGTGCCGGTCGTTGTCGGTGCGCTCGACGTGGCGCCCGACGGCGTGGTGCTGCTGCGCGGCGGCGAGGGCGAAGCAGACGGCGGCCACCAGCCCGAGGCCGATCGCCACTGCGGTCCACACGATGTCGCCTCCCCGGCTGAGAACTCCCGAATGCTGTGGAAGTTATCAGCCGGCTCGCGCCGGATCAGGGCCTCAGGACCCTGAAACAACCATGGTCGCGAGGCCGGGGTGCATGTTCGGTCCGCGGTCGCAGCGACGACACCTGACGTTCACCGCAGGCTCGCTGCGGCGGCGGTGTAGACGTCGCCGATCCGGCGCCGGAAGACGTCCGGGGCGAACTCGCGGCGGTCGGTCAGGGCGCCTTCGGAGGCGGCCACCACCCGGGCCGGGTCGTCGGCCAGCTCGACCAGCAGGCGGGTCAGCGCGGCCTCGTCCGCACCGTCGGCGAGGATCCCCGCCGAGCGCAGGCCCTCGGTCAGCCGGGGGTCGCAGTAGAGGACGCCGCGCAGGTTGCTGACCGCCTCCACCACCGTCATCGGCTGGTTGTCCCAGCCGACCGAGGTGAGGGCGCACAGGTGGGCTCCGGCGATGAGGTCGAGCACCCGGGCGTGCGAGGTGCGGCCGACCAGCTCCACCTCAGGGTGGTCCCCGACCAGGGCCCGGGCCTCGGCCAGCTGCTCGCCGTCACCGGCCAGGGTGAGGTGCAGCCGGCCCGGGCCGAGCCGCTCGACCGCCGCCAGCGCCGCCCGCACCAGCGGCAGCGGACGCTTCTCCGGCACCATCCGACCGACCCACACCACCCGCAGCGGCCCGTCCACACCGCGCAGCGGTTCGGTCGCCGCGGCGGCGACCGACAGGGTGTTCGGCACGACGTCCACCCGCTCCAGCCCGGCGGCCCGCAGCGCGGCGGCCTGGTGGGCTGACGGTGAGACCACCCGCTCCACGGTGCGGGCCTGGGTGAGGGTCATGTTGCGCATCGCGGAGTTGCCGGGCCGCTCGTCCAGCCGGACGCGGGTCGGCCGCAGCCCGGTGAGCAGGGAGTGGAACCCGGGCGCACCCCAACGCAGCAGCTGCTGCACCGGCCAGGTGGTCTGCCAGAAGAAGGTGTGCACCGTCTGCACGACGGGGATGCCGAGGTCGTGCGCGGCGGCCGTGGCGGCGGCGGCCAGACCGAACTCCGAGTGCAGGTGCACCACCTCGACGTCGCGGCGCACCAGCAGCCGGCGCAGCCGGGTGCGCAGCTCACGGGTGTTCCGCAGCACCGGCATCCCGAGCACGGACAGCCGTCCCTGCGAGGGCACCCCGACCACCCGCACCTGGTGCGTTCTGGCCAGCTCGGGCATCCGGCTGCTGCGGGGTGCCAGCACCGTCACGTCGAGCTCGGCGGCCAGGGCGCGGGCCTGCTCGAACATCGCGGTCTCGGCACCGCCGAGGGTGTCGAAGGAGTAGTCCGAGACCACCGCGACCCGGCAGGGCCGGCCAGTGGCGCGGATCACGAGTAGACGATCACCTTGTCGTAGACGTCGACCTGCTCGAAGAGCGCCTTGATGCCGGCCTTGTCGCGGACGTTGACGCACCCGTGGGAGGCGCCGTTGTAGCCGCGGGCGGCGAAGTCGGCCGAGTAGTGCACCGCCTGCCCGCCGTCGAAGAACATCGCGTAGGGCATCGGGGTGTCGTAGATGGTGGAGACGTGGTCGCGGGACTTCCAGCCGACCACGAAGGAGCCCTCGCGGGTCGGCGTCTTCTCCGAGCCGAAGCGGACGTCGAAGGTGGACTGCACCTCGCCGTCGATGATCCAGGCCATCTGGCTGGTCTGCTTGGAGATGCACAGCGCGCGGCCGGTCAGGCAGCGGTCGTCCCAGCCGGCGGCCTCGGCGTCGGAACCGCCGTCCTCCTTCTCCTTCTCCTTCTTCTTCTTGGGCTTCTCGTTGGTGAGCTCGGCCTTCGTCGGCTCGCGGGTCATGCCCTCCAGCGAGGTGAGGGTGCGCTGGTCGACCTCACCGGTGACCGGGAGCTCCCGCTTCTCCTGGAAGCCCTTCACCGCGGCGGCGGTGGCGTCACCGTAGAAGTCGGTGACCTCACCGGAGAACCAGCCGATCTGCTTCAGACGCGCCTGCACCTCACGGACCTCCTCGCCCTGCGAGCCCTTCTCGTACAGCGCGGGGCCGGGGGTGAGCCGGTTGTGCATCTCGTCGTCGGTCGGGGTGCGGGTCATGTCGACCAGGGCCGCCCAGGTCAGCTCGTCGACCACGCCGGTGACCTCGAGCTCGCGCTTGTCCTGGAACCCGTCCACCGCCGCTCGGGTGGAGTCGCCGTAGGTGTCGGTGATCTTGCCCGAGAACCACTCGATCTGCTTGAGCCGGGACTGCAGCTCGCGCACCTTGTCCCCGGTGTCGCCCGGGCTGAGCACCGGCTTGGCGGTGGGCGTCGGCGTCGGGGTGGGGCTGGGCGTCGCGCTCGGCGTCGGCGTCGGGGCGGGGGATGGCGTCGGGTGGGAGGGCGTCGGGCTGCTGCTGCGCACCACCGGGGTGGCCGGTGCGGAGCTCGGGCTGGGGGCGGCGCTCACACCGGGCGCGCAAGCGGCCAGGCCGGTGGCGAGCACGGCAGCTACCAGGGCCAGCACGGCCGAGGACGCTCGATCTCCACGCACGACAAGACACTCCTTCTGGACACAGACGGGCGGGAACACCCTAACGGGTGCCGGCGCCGGGCACCTCCCGACGCGGAGCGCTGTGACCAGACCGTCGCATTCTCAGCAGCCTGTCAGATTCCTGCGGTGGTGCGTCGGGGGGCGGGCGCGGGAGGCCACCCGGGGACGGAGCGGACGGCGTCCGGCTCCGACCGTGGTCGTCGGTCCGGGGGGCGTCCTGCCCCTCTGGTCGCCGACCGCTCGCCCGCTCCCGGCGGGATCCGGAGGATGAGGCCATGACCTCCCCGATCATCCGCACCGAGCCCTTCCCGCACCCGGCCCCGCCGAGGATCGTCCCCGTGCTGCGGGTCGGGGACGCCGAACGCACCCGCACCTGCGAGGTGCTCAGCAGCCACTACAGCGCGGGCCGTCTGGAGCCCGACGAGCTGGAGGACCGGCTGGCCGCGGCGATGGCCGCCCGGACCCAGGCCGACCTGGCCCGCCTGCTGGCCGACCTCCCCCGCCTGGACGCCCCGACCCCGCAGCCGCCGGCCGGACGACCCGCCCAGCCCGCCTCCGGGGTGACCGTGGTGGCCGGCATGGTGCTGGCGGCCAGCCTCTTCGTCTGCCTGATGATGATCTTCGTCGCGATGGCCATCGCGCCGGCCTGGGGCTTCTCCGCCCTGGTCGGCGGGACGGTCGCGGCCGTCGGCGGGGTGGCGCTGGGGATGCTGTGGATGCGGCGCCCCGCCCCGGCTCAGCCGCCGAGCACGCGGGAGAGGATGCCCTGGGCGAAGTAGACACCGAAGGCGGCCCCCACCAGGTACATCAGCCAGTGCACCTGGCGCGCCTTGCCGCGGGCGACCTTGAGCAGCAGGTAGCTGAGGATCCCGGCCCCGATGCCGACCGTGATGGAGTAGGTGAACGGCATCAGCACCATGGTGAGGAAGGCCGGGATGCCCTGCTCGGGGTCGTCCCACTGGATCTTCAGCACCTGGCTGATCATCAGGAAGCCGACGAAGACCAGGGCCGGGGTGGCCGCCTCGCTGGGGATGATGCTGATCAGCGGCGCCAGGAACATCGACAGCAGGAAGGCCGCCCCGGTGACGACCGAGGCCAGCCCGGTGCGGGCCCCGTCGCCGACACCGGCCGCGGACTCGATGTAGGAGGTGTTGGACGACACCGAGCCGACACCGCCGGCGGCCGCCGCGGCGGAGTCGACCAGCAGGATCGGGGTCAGGTGCGGGGGGTTGCCCTTGTCGTCGAGCAGGTTGCCCTCCGCACCGATGGCGACCACGGTGCCCATGGTGTCGAAGAAGTCGGCCAGCAGCAGCGCGAACACCAGTAGCGCCAGGCCGAAGAAGAGGTTGGCGCGGAAGCCGCCGTCGAAGGTGGCGGCGAAGGCGCCGAACACGTCCACCTGGCCGATCAGGGACAGGTCGGGCAGCGAGGCCACCCCGTCCAGGGTGGGCACGTTGAGCAGCCAGCCCTCCGGGTTCTCCTCCCCCACCTTCGGCCCGATCTGCGCGACGGCCTCGATGATGACCGCGACCACGGTGGCCGTGGCGATGGCGATGAGCATCGCGCCGCGCACCCGCAGCACGTGCAGCACCAGCAGCAGCCCCAGCCCGAGCACGAAGACCAGCACCGGCCAGCCCGACAGCGACCCGCCGATGCCCAGCTGCACCGGGGTGCCCGAACCCGGGCGGACGATGCCGCCGTCGACCAGCCCGACGAAGGTGATGAACAGCCCGATGCCGACCGAGATGCCGGTGCGCAGCGAGCGCGGGATGGCGCGGAACACGGCGGTGCGGAAGCCGGTCAGCACCAGCACCGCGATGATGACGCCCTCGATGACCACCAGCCCCATGGCCTGCGGCCAGGTCATCTGCGGGGCGATCAGGACCGCCAGGAAGGCGTTCAGCCCGAGACCGGTGGCCAGCCCGACCGGGAAGCGTCCGACCACGCCCATGAGGATGGTCATCACCCCGGCCACCAGTGCGGTGGCCGCGGCCACCATGGCGATGGCGGCGTCCACGTTGGCCCCGATCACCTGCCCGGCCGCATCGGTGTAGGGCAGCCCGCCGAGCAGGTTGCCCTCGGCGTCCGGCTTGGTGCCGATGATCAGCGGGTTGAGCGCCAGGATGTAGGACATCGTGACGAACGTGACCAGCCCACCGCGGACCTCACGACCGACCGTGGAACCGCGCGCGGTGATCTCGAACCACCGGTCCAGGGCCCCCAGCCGGGAGCCGGACGGGCCGGGAGGACGCTTGGCGGCACGGGGCGAGGAGGTCACCATGGGCGACATCGTAGGGTCGCCGGCACCCCCGTCCCGCCCGCACCGCGACGCGGACGCCGCTCAGCCGCGGGCGCCGTCCGGCCGGGTGCCGTTCAGACCAGCACCACCACGGCGAGGACCCCGAGCAGGGCGTGCAGGGAGACGCTGACCAGCGCCGGGACGGTCCAGCGCGGGTGCGTGCTGACGTCGCCGCCGGCCGGGCCCGTCCACGGCAACCCCGCACCGCGCCAGACGGCCCGCGCCACCGTGACCGCGACCCCGACGGCCAGGGCCACCCACCACCAGGACAGCACCCCCGGCATCGGCGTGATCGCCCGCCCGAGCAGCAGCACGACGAGGGCCGACACCCCGTCCGAGACCAGCGAGCGCCGGTCGGCAGCGGCGAGCCGGGGCACCCAGGTGCGGACGGCGAACCACCCGGCCAGGCCGACCATCGCGACCCACCCGACCATCGTCGCCATCCTCAGACCCCCTGCTCGAGCAGTGCGAGGCCGGCCCCGTCGACCGACGCGCTGGTGGCCGACAGGACCACCACCGCGGTGCCGGCCTCGCGGTCCACGCCCAGCCAGGAGGAGAACCCACCCGTCCCGCCGTTGTGCCAGGTGATCGTGCGCCCGTCGTCGGTGGTGCTGGTGATCCAGGCCCAGCCGATCCGGTCCTCGTCGAAGCCGACCCGGGGTCGGGTGGCCTCGACCCCCGGCGCCTGCTCGGTGAGCAGCGCCTGCGCCAGCCGCGCCATGTCCTCCACGTCGGAGCGGACGCCGCCCGCGGGCGCCATCGCCTCCCCCACCCACGGCTCCATCCGCCGGCCGTTGGCGTTCTGGCCGACCAGGTCACGTCCGTCGAGCTCCGCCGGGCCGGTCGGCACGGTCGTCCCGCTCATCCCCAGCGGCTCGAGCACCCGCTCGCGGAGCAGCTCGGGGTAGGGCTGGTCGGCAGCCGCGGCCAGCGCGTGCCCGAGCAGCTCGAAGCCGAGGTTGGAGTAGGTGCCGGGCCGGGCGTCCAGCTCGAGCCCGCGCACCTCGGCCAGCTCCTGATCCAGCGTGTTGTCGTAGGGGTTGGCCCCGGACAGCGTGGACCAGATGTTCTTGCCGGCCTGGCGCAGCGACAGCGGCTGCACCGGGAGCCCGGAGGTGTGGGTGGCGAGCTGCTGCAGGGTGACGTCGGCCACCGGGGCACCCTCCAGCGGCAGCAGCTCGCCCACCGTGGTCTGCTCGGTGACCTCGCCCCGCTCGATCGCCTGGGCCAGCAGCAGCCCGGTCAGCCCCTTGCTGATGCTCCCGATCTCGAACCGGTCGGTGGGCTGGGCGCCGATGGTGGCGGTGCGGGTGCCGTCGGCGGTGACCACCGCGACCGCGACAGCCGGACGCTCCTCCCCGACCACGGCCCGCACCCGCTCGGCCAGCGCCTGGTCGCCTACCGCCGTCTCCGGCAGCGGGGTGGGCGCGGGGCGCAGCGCCACCGCCCCCACCAGCACGACCAGCCCGCTCAGCACGGCGGCCACCGTCCTCCCGATCCGCATCCCGTCCCCTCTCACTCGGCCGCCAGCACGGCCACCAGCAGCGGCACCACCCGGTCGGGCGGCACGCCGACCCGGCCGCGTCCGGTGCTGCGCAGCCAGCCGGCGGCGGTCAGGCTGCGGATGTGGTGGTAGATCTGCCCGGAGGTGCCCATCTCCTCCAGCTCGGTCAGCTCGGCCACGGTGGTGCGGCCGCGGAGCACCGCGAGCACCAGCCGGAGCCGCACCGGCGAGCCGAGCGCGGCCAGCCGGGTGGCGACGTGGTCGACGGCGTCGGCGTCCGGGTCGGACAGCACCGCCGCGGGCCGCGCCCACTGCCAGGCGACCGGCCCGGCGTCGGTGGCCACCTCGCCGGCCATCAGCACCAGGTCGGCGACCTCGGCCCCGGCGCGCTGCCTCAGTCCCTCGATCGCCCAGAGGTCGACCTCCACCGAGCCGCTCCCGGCCGGGGTCGCGGTCTCCAGGGCGTCCAGACGCTCGGTCAGCCGCTGCACCTGCTCGGCCAGCTCCTGCCACCGCTCGTCGCTCATGTCTCACAAACTACGTAACTTCGTACAACCAGTCAAGAGACGGAGGAGAACGGATACCTACGGTCGCGTAGGCTGCGACGTCGTGATCGGTTCGCGTGTGGTGTCCCTGGGTCACTTCCAGCCGGCTCGGGTCGTGCCGAACTCCGAGCTCGAACAGCTGGTGGAGACCTCCGACGAGTGGATCAGCCGCCGGGTCGGCATCCGCGAGCGGCGCTGGGCCGGGCCGGAGGACACGGTGGTGACGATGGCCACCGCGGCGGCCCGGGATGCGCTCGCGGTCGGCCGGTGGGACGCCGCCGACGTCGACCTGGTGCTGGTGGCCACCTGCACGAACGCGGTCCGCTCCCCCAACACCGCCGCGGCCGTCGCCCACGCGCTGGGGATGGCGCACCGGCCGGCGACGCTCGACGTCAACGTCGCGTGCTCGGGCTTCCCGCACGCGCTGGCGCTGGCCCAGCAGGCGATCGCGGTCGGCTCGGCCCGCACCGCTCTGGTGATCGGCTCGGAGAAGCTCACCGACTTCACCGACTTCACCGACCGCACCACGTGCGTGCTCACCGCCGACGGGGCCGGGGCGATGCTGGTGACGGCGAGCGAGGAGCAGCAGATCTCCCCGGTGCTGTGGGGCTCGGTGCCCGAGCTCGGGCAGGCGGTGCGGATCAACCCCGACGAGGGCGACAAGTTCGCCCAGGACGGCCGGGCGGTGTTCCGCTGGACCACCTTCGAGCTGCCGGCGATCGCGCAGCAGGTGGTCGAGCGGGCCGGGATCGCGCCGTCGGAGCTGGCCGCGATCGTGCTGCACCAGGCCAACCTGCGCATCATCGAACCGCTGGCGGCGAAGATCGGCGCCGAGCAGGCGGTGGTGGCCACCGACGTCACCGAGTCGGGCAACACCTCGGCCGCCTCGATCCCGCTGGCGCTGTCGAAGCTGCTGCGCCAGAACCCCCTGCCGCCCGGCGCCCCGGTCCTGCTCTTCGCCTTCGGCGGCGGGCTGGCCTACGCCGGGCAGGTGGTCGGGGCGCCGGAGCACCAGTCGCTCAGCTGAAGGCGCGCTCCAGCAGCTCCCGAACACGGGCGGCGACGGCGTCGTCCCAGCGGGTGACCGCGAAGGACGTCGGCCACATCGGCCCGTCGTCGAGGTTCGCCGCGCCGTCGAAGGCGACGGTGGAGTAGCGGGTCTGCATCTTGGTGGCGCTCTGGAAGAAGACGATCGTGCGCCCGTCGCGCTGGTAGGCCGGCATCCCGTACCAGGTCTTGCAGGTCGAGGTCGGGTGCACCTCCTTCACCAGGGCGTGCAGGCCCTCGGCGATCGCGCGCTCGTCGGCCGGCATCTCGGCGATCTTGGCCAGCACGTCGGCCTCGCCGTCCTTCTTCCCGCGCCGCCCGGACTGGGCCTTGAGCTCGGCGGCGCGCTCCTTCATCGCCTGCTTCTCGTAGTCGGAGAAGACCTCGCTGCTGCGGGCTCCGGTGCTCTCGCTGGTGGTCATGGTGCCTCCCTCGGTCGGTGTACTCCTCACGCTACGGAGGCGCACCGCCGGGGTGCTTCTCGATTCCTGACCGGCTTGGGCGGGGTCAGCGGGTGTGGGCGGTGAGCAGCCGGGCGGCCGCCTCCTCCAGCCAGCGGGCTGCCTCGGTGAGCGCCGCCTCGCGGGTCGGGGCCACCTCCACCAGCGCCGCCGAGCCGACCACGCCTCGGGCCGCCAGCTCCTCCGCACCGGCACTGACCACCCCGGCCAGCGCGAGCGCGTCGATGCCGTGCTGGCGGGCCAGCTCGGCCACCCCGATCGGGCCCTTGCCCCGCAGCGACTGGGCGTCCAGGGAGCCCTCCCCGGTGAGCACGAGGTCGACGCCGGCGACCGCGTCGGCCAGGCCGACCAGCTCGGCGACGAGGTCGAAGCCGTTGACCAGCCGGGTCGGGGTGGTGGCGAGGAAGGCGGCGGGGAAGCCGCCGGCGGCCCCGGAGCCGGGGACGACGACGTCGACGCCGGTGGTGGCCCGCAGCAGCTCGGCCCAGCGGGTCAGGGCGTCGTCGAGCAGCCGGACGGTCGCCGGGTCGGCGCCCTTCTGCGGGCCGAACACGGCCGCGGCGCCCTCGGGGCCGGTGAGCGGGTTGTCGACGTCGCAGGCGATGGAGATCCGGGTGCTGGCGAGCCGGGGGTCGAGCCCGCTCACATCGAGGGTGGCGGCCCGGCCCAGGGCGGCCCCGCCCAGCGGGACCTCCGCCCCGTCGGCGTCCAGCAGCCGGGCCCCGAGCGCCCGCAGCGCACCCGACCCGCCGTCGGTCATCGCCGAGCCGCCGATGCCGAGGACGAGCTCGCGGGCGCCGGCGTCCAGGGCGGCCGCGACCAGCTCACCGACGCCCCAGCAGTGGGCGGCGGCCGCGGTACGGGGGTCGGGGTCGACCAGGGCCAGACCGCTGGCCAGGGCCGTCTCGACCACGGCCCGGCCGTCGTCGAAGAGCGCCCAGCCGGCGGTCACGGTGTCGTCGAGCGGACCACGGACCTCGGTGCGGCGCAGCTCGGCGCCGGCGGAGACCGCCGCCTCCAGGGTGCCCTCGCCGCCGTCGGCGATGGGCAGCACGACCACCTCGGCGTCGGGGCGGGCCCGGCGCAGCCCGGCCGCGATGGCCTCCCCGGCCTGCCGACCCGTCAGCGTCCCCTTGAACTTGTCCGGCGCCACCAGTACCCGCATGCTCCCGCTTCCCGTCGACCACCCCGTCGGGAGCCGATTGTGGCGCACCCGCCGGCTGGGACGGCTCCGAGCCGGCGCGGTGGACGACCCGTGCGCACCAGAGCCGGGGGTCGGCCGCCGCTTCCAGGCACTCCCCGGCTCCGGCGGTCGACCGCCCTGCACCGGCAGGTCGCCGTCGGCGTCCCGGTAGGGTGCAGGTCAGCGTCGCGTGCCGGTGGCAGGCAGTGCCAGGCATGGAGGCGCCGGACGAGAAGGAGCACGACGATGACGACGTCGTCCCTCCCGCCCTCCCGTGACTGAGGGCGAGCAGAGCAGGCTGGTGGCCTGGAGCCGGGAGCTGAGAGCGGTGCACGAGCGGCTGCGCCAGGCGTTGCGGGTGACCCGGGAGGCGGTGGACGCCGGTGACCCGGTCGAGCCCGCGACGCGGGAGCTGCTGCTGTACTGCCACGGCTTCTGCAGCGCGCTGGACGGCCACCACCGCGGCGAGGACCGCCAGCTGTTCCCCGCCATCGCCGCCGCGCACCCCGGGCTGGCCGACACCCTGCGGTACCTGCAGCAGGACCACTCGATGATCGCGCACCTGCTCACCGGGCTGCAGGAAGCGGTGCGCCGCACGGCCTCACCCGCCGAGCTCGACCGCCACCTGGAGGGGATCGCGGCGATCATGGAGAGCCACTTCCGCTACGAGGAGCGTCAGCTGCTCCGGGTGCTCGACGGGCTGGCACTGGACGCCGACCCCCGTGACGTCCTCGGTCCGCTCTGAGCAGCGGCGCTCTGAGCGGCGGCGGGGAGGTGCACCGTCACGCCCAACCCGCCGCCGGGCCGGGCGCGCAGGATCAGGGTGCCGTCGTGGGCGGTGACGATGGTCTGCACGATCGCCAGCCCCAGGCCCACCCCGGCGGCGTGGCCGGCGGTGCGCCCCTCACCGCGCTGGAAGGGCTCGGTGAGGGTGCTGACCAGCGGTGCGGGGAGCTCGGCCCCGGTGTTCTCCACCGTCAGCGCGACCCCGCCGTCCACGGCGCCGGTGCGCACCGCGACGAGTCCGCCCTCGGGGAGGTTGTGCACGATCGCGTTGTGCACCAGGTTCGTCGTCATCTGCAGCAGCAGCGCGGGCGAGCCGACCACCGGGGCCGGGTCGCCGGTGACCTCCAGCGTGGTGCCGCGGCGCTCGGCCAGCGGCAGCAGCGTCTCGGCCGCCTCCTCCGCCGCCAGCGACAGGTCGACGGGCTCCCGGACCGAGGACGCCTGCTCGGCGCGGCTGAGCAGCAGCAGCGCCTCGGTGAGGTCGATGGCACGGGTGTTGACCTCGGTGAGCAGCTGCACCAGCTCGCCGGTGACGCGGTCGGGGTCGCGGCGGGCGACGTCGAGCAGCGTCTGGGTGATGGCCAGCGGGGTGCGCAGCTCGTGGGAGGCGTTGGCGGCGAAGCGGCGCTGCTCGGCGACGTGGGCCTCGAGCCGGGCCAGCATCCCGTCGAAGGCGTCGGCCAGCTCGCGGAACTCGTCACGGCGGCCGGGCAGCTCGATCCGGTGCGAGAGCGAGCCGCTGCCGGCCCGTCGGGTGGCTGCGGCGATCTGCTGCACCGGGGCCAGCATCCGGCCGGCGAGGAACCACCCGCCGACCAGCCCGAGCACCAGCAGCAGGGCCAGCATCAGGGCGGCCTTCGGCGCGAAGGCCTCCCACAGGTCCGACTGGCCGGGGATGAAGAGCGTGCCGCCCGGCGTCCGCGAGCCGGCCCCGGGAACCCGTTCGACCGGCAGGACGACGGCCCGCTCGGGCACGTAGCGCAGCAGGAAGACCCACACCACCGCGATCAACCCGACCCCGGCCACCAGGACGAGGGCGGCATAGCTGACGGTCAGGCGGAGCCGGACGCTGGTGCCCGGTGGCCTACCCACGCCCGTCCCCGTCGACCACTCCCATCCGGTACCCGACCCCGGGCACGGTCGCGATCAGCCACGGCTCGCCGAGGCGGCGGCGCAGCGCGGAGACGGTGATCCGGACGGCGTTGGTGAAGGGGTCGGCGTTCTCGTCCCAGGCCCGCTCCAGCAGCTCCTCGGCGCTGACCACCCCACCCTCGGCGGCCATCAGGACGTCCAGCACCGCGAACTGCTTGCGGGTGAGACCGACGTAGCGGCCGTCCCGGTACACCTCGCGGCGGAACGGGTCGAGGCGCAGCCCGAGCATCTCCCGCACCGGCGGACGGTGGTGGGCCCGCCGACGGTCCAACGCCCGCAGCCGCAGCACCAGCTCGCGCAGCTCGAACGGCTTGGTGAGGTAGTCGTCGGCGCCGAGCTCGAAGCCGGACGCCTTGTCGTCGAGCCGGTCGGCGGCGGTGAGCATGAGGATCGGCAGTCCGCTGCCGGAGGCGACGATCCGCCCGGCGATCTCATCACCCGACGGGCCGGGGACGTCGCGGTCGAGGACGGCGATGTCGTAGCGGTTGACCGCGAGCAGCTCCAGCGCGGTGTGGCCGTCCCCGGCGACGTCGGCCGCGATCGCCTCCAGCCGCAGACCGTCGCGGACCGCGGACGCCAGGACGGGCTCGTCCTCCACGAGCAGCACACGCATGGAGGCGATGCTAGGAGCCCGGACATATCGCCGCTGTAGCCGAAACGCCATACGCCCCGACCACAGCGCTGCGGCTTGGCTGGCGCCCATGCAGACCGCACCAGCACCACCGCTCCGCCGGTCCCGCCGCGGACCCCGCGCCGCCTCGGTCGCCCTCCTCCTCGCCACCGTGGGCCTCACCCTGACCCTGCTCCACCACTCGCTCACCGGGTGGGCTCCGACGACCGGCGCGGAGGCCCCGCCGCCGGCCGAGGTCGACGGCCTCGTCACCAGCGCCGACGGGCTGCTGCCCGACGGCGTCACGGTCGCCGACGACACCCTGCCCGGCATCGCCCGGCTCGACCCCGAGCTGCTGGCGGCCCTGCGCGCCGCGGCCGCGGACGCCGCCGAGGACGGGGTGGTGCTGCAGGTCAACAGCGGCTGGCGTTCGGCGGAGTACCAGGAGCAGCTGCTGGCGGAGGCGGTGGCGACCTACGGCTCGCGGGCCGAGGCCGAGCGGTGGGTGGCCACCGCCGGGACGTCCCCGCACGTGTCCGGGGACGCCGTCGACATCGGACCGACCGACGCCGCCTACTGGCTGGGGCGTCACGGCGCGGACCACGGCCTGTGCCAGGTCTACGGCAACGAGCCGTGGCACTTCGAGCTGCGCCCGGAAGCCGTCGACGACGGCTGCCCGCCGTCGTTCGCCGACCCGACCGAGGACCCGCGGATGCGGGGCTGAGGCGCGCCCGGCGAGGCGGCGGAGGCGTCAGCGGGCGTGCGGGTCGGCGGCGTTGAGGGCGGCCACGACCTGCGGGTAGTCGCCGCGCACCTCGGCGAAGCGGAGGAAGCCCACCCGCTCGACGAGGATCTCGGTCGCCTCGGGCTGGCTCTCCAGCAGGTGCACCACCTCGTCGGCGAACTCGTCCAGCGGCATCGCGAACTCCGAGGTCTCCTGCCCCGGCAGCAGCGCCGTGCGCACCGACGGCGGCACGATCTCCACCACCCGGACGCCGACGGGCTCGAGCTGGAGCCGGATCGACTCGCTGAGCTGGTGGATGGCGGCCTTGCTGGCGTTGTAGCTCGGGGTCACCCGCAGCGGCACGTGGGCCAGCCCGGAGGAGACGGTGAGGATGGTCGCGCCGGGACGGGTCTGCAGGTGCTCGGTGAAGGCGGCGACCAGCCGGATCGGACCGAGCAGGTTGGTGGTGACGACCTCCTCGGCGTCGACGAGGAAGTCGGCGCTGGTCCAGTCCTCGACGCGCATGATCCCGGCCATCGCGATCAGCACGTCGAGGTCGGGGTGGCGCCGCAGCACCTCGGCGGCCGCCGCGGTGATCGAGGCGGGGTCGGCGGTGTCGATGCGCACGGTGTCGAAGCCGTGCTCGGCGGCCAGCTGGTCGAGCAGCTCGGTGCGGCGTCCGCCGATGACGACGGTGTTGCCGCGGGCCTGCAGCCGCAGCGCGAGGGCGAGCCCGATGCCGGAGGTGGCGCCGGGGACGAAGATGGTGTGTCCGGTGATGTCCATGCCGCCCACCGTGCTCGGCGGGGGCGTCGGGCGGGAGAGCACCGCCGATCGGGGGACCCGCGGTCCCTGGCTGGGCGGACGTCTGGCGGTCAGGATGGGGGCGTGGACCGAGCTGGGCTGGCCGACTTCCTGCGACGCCGTCGCGAGGCGCTGCGTCCCGTCGACGTGGGGCTGCCACCGGGGGCGCGGCGACGCACGCCCGGGCTGCGGCGGGAGGAGGTGGCGGCACTGACCGGCATGTCGGGCGACTACTACATCCGGCTGGAGCAGCGCCGCGGCCCGCAGCCGTCGGAGCAGATGCTGTCGGCGCTGGCCCGCGCGCTGCGGCTGACCGCCGACGAGCGCGACCACCTGTACCGGCTGGCCGGGCACAACGTCCCCCGGCGCGACCCCGAGGACACCCACGTCGCGCCGGCCCTGCTGCGGGTGCTGGACCGGCTCGACGACACGCCGGCGCTGGTGCTGTCCTCCCTCGGGGAGACGCTGGTGGCCAACGAGCTGGCGAAGACCGTCTTCGGCGACCCGGACACCCGAACCGGTCTGGCGCGCGCCGACGTCTACCGCTGGTTCACCGACCCGGCCGCCCGCTCGGTCTACCCGGACGAGGACCACGACCGGCAGGGCCGCAGCCTGGTCGCCTCGCTGCGGGTGGCGCACGGTGCGGCCGGACGCGGGTCGCGGGCCGACGCGCTGGTGCGGGCGCTGCTGGCGGAGTCGAGCGAGTTCGCCGCGCTGTGGGGACGACACGAGGCGGCCCGGCGGTTCGAGGACTCCAAGGTGCTGCTGCACCCCGAGGTCGGCGCGATCGAGGTGGACTGCCAGGTGCTCTTCACCGCCGACCAGGGCCAGGCGCTGCTGGTGCTCACCCCGCGGCCCGGCAGCGAGGCCGAGGGCAAGATCCGGCTGCTGGCGGTGCTGCGCCACGAGCGGTTCAGCCCGGGACGCGACCTCGCGCGGTAGGCGTCGGCGCCCGGACGCGCCGCTCCTCGGCCCTCGGCCGGATCCGGCGGCACGGCCGCGTGGCCCCGAGCCCCGGCGTCGCTCGGTCGGGAGCCGGCGATGTGCGCCGGGCGAAACGCGACCATCCTGGCGGGCGTCACGATCGGCGACGGCGCGATCATCGGGGCGGGCACACCCGCCGAGCTGGAGCTGCTCGCATGGAGGCCGCGTCCGGCCTCTCCGACCACCTCGACGCGCACCCGCCTCGGGCGACATGAGACTGCCCCGTCGTCGCGGACGGGGCAGTTCGATCTCTCGATGGGTGGGCCTCCGTAGCAGCTTCTCAAACCCCCGGAAGCCTCTCGGATCGCTGATCTCCCGCGTTCTACGGGGTTCTCGGACTCATCGGCCGCGCACTCGGGGTACTCAGATCGCCGATGAGCGCGGTCCCGTGCGTGAGAATTCTCGGCAGTCTCAAACCCGTTTGAGCGTCTCCAATCGAGCCGAGCTGATCGCCGGTTACGCCGATGGCGTGCCTGTGCGGGAGCTGGCAAGGCGGTTCAACGTGCACCGCGGCACCGTCCGGGAGATAGCTCGGCAGGCGGGCTTGGCAGCGCGCCGACCAGAGTTGCCGGACGCGATCCGACAGGACGTCGCCCAGCTCTATGCGGGTGGGATGACGCTCGCTCAGGTCGCCGCGCGACTCGCAGTCAGCCACGAGGCCGTGCGCTCGGCGGTGCTCGCGTGCGGCGGGACGATCCGTGCCGGCGGTCGTCGCCGGGGCGGCGCCTGAGTTCTCACACCTCACCGGACACCTATCGCGTCCACCACGGCCCGCTCTTCGGCGTCGTCTGCTTCGCTGGGCGAGCTGGTGCGCTCGCGACGGGCGGTGACGGACTCGCGGACACGGGCGCGGATCAGGAGCACAGCGCTGACCGGCCCGATCCAGAGCATCTTGAGCATGTTCCAGACCGCCCACAGCACTATGAGGTGGAGCCATCCAGGGGCGCCGCGCTCGACAAGTTCGACACAGACGTTCGCGATCAGGATGTACGGGGCTGCGAGCAGCATCGCGGGGATGCCCCACTTCAATCCACGGCGGGTGCGGATCGCATCCAGCAGGATGTTGGTGGGCATGTAGCGCCGCAGGAAGTAGCGGGTGGACGCTGACGGTCCAGATCAGACGGATCATGGTCTTGTTCCTCTCCATCGCACAGTGCATCTGGTGAGGCAGTGCGTTGGAGAGTGACCCGGGGGTCTGCCACGAGCGGCGCGCTACAGAGGAGAAATCCGCCTCATCAGGAAGTCTACGGGTGATTCCTGTCGGAAGGAAGGAAGCTGGACAGCTACGGTCGCGGTCCTGGAGCGCCCCGACTAGCCGTCCGTCCTACTCTCCTCGTATGAGGTGTGGATCACGCTGCGTGCCGGTGGCTCGGCGAGGCGACTGGGCAGGCCGATTTCGCGACCATACGCTTGTTGAATGTACCCGCCACCAGCCGGGCCGGACCTGACGGCCGAGCAGTGTCAGGAGCTTGACGACACGTTCCTGTCGTCTGATCCATACGGGTACTTCAGCGCTCGGATCGGCATGATGCTGCGGTGGGCAGAGTCGGACGTCGACAGCGATGAGCATCCCCTGGCCGCACCCGATGATGAACAGCAGCACGCGACCGAGACCCGTGGGCGGTTCGCTCGCCTCCTTGGTCGGCCGGTGGGATTCATACCCGAGACCTCGCCGAGGTCCATTGCTACACAGGTCGCCACGGACGCGTACGCCCTGCGGCATCATGCGGCTGAGGCGCTTGTGCGGTTGACGGCTGCGCTCTCGCAACGGACGAACGTTGCCGAATCGTGCGTTTGGGAGGCCCTGTCGGCCGGGCCAAACCACCTCGATCAGGTCGTGAGCCAGCTCCGCGAGTCCTTCTCCTCGGCGGAGGCCCCGATGCAGTTCGCCCGTCTGGTTCTCCGCGAGCAGGACTTGCAAAGCGGGATGACCGAGCAACTTGCTTCGGCGTCCAACGTGTTCGCCGACTGGCTCCAGTTCGCTATCGACCTACTCGTGGGACATGAGCTCCAACTCAACGCTGCTCACAACAAGGTCAAGCACGGTCTCTCAGTCCGCGCTCGTGATGACCTCAAAGTCTCATTCGTCACCACTCCGCCCAGCACAAATGGGACTATCCCGGTTGGTGCGCTGACCGGCCCGGACGCCGTGGACATCTTCGACCGCCCCGTTATCGAAGTTCTCGCACAGGCACCCAAGGTGGACAGGCATCGACAAGGACTGGAGCTGACGCAGTTGAGGGTGGATGTCCCAGCCGTTCTCGGCGAGGCGTACATGATCGCCTGGGCCCACGGGGCGATGTTCCATGTCGCGGCCACGAAACACTTCGAAGGACGGGCAGACCTTCCCGACTATCTGGACGCTCCCGCTCACCCCGGTTACCCAGTGGGCGGCCCGCACCCTGACCATGTTTCAGGCAAGGCTCCGGTCGGGATGAGGTTCCCTCTCACCGCTCCTCCCGGTGGCGGGCCTACGCGGCGTCCACCGGGAATCGCATTTCGAGACTCGTTCATACCGCTCATATTCACTGGCTCTGCGATGCGCAACGTTCGCGTTGTTGCGGACGAGGCAACGGAGGAGGCGTAGGTGCGCGCGCCAAAAAGCGAAGCTACGGGAACCTCGGGTGAGTCTGAGGTCTTGGCGCAGTTCGAGCGCTTGGGCTGGGGAGGGGTGATCGATAGCCGGCACGACACAGGCACCGATCTGTATCTGCGGCCGCGAGATGCCCGCCGGTACGAACTCGGCGCCGTGATGGGTGCCCAGGTCAAGACCGGGTCGTCATACTTCAAATCCCCGCAGAAGGACGCCGAGGGCACGATCACTGGGTGGTGGTTTGCCGAGGACGACCGTGAACACTTCGACTACTGGCTGCGCCACGCCCTGCCCCACGTGGTGATCCTGCTCGATCAAGACAGAAACCTCTCGTTCTGGGTTCACGTCACCCCTGAGCGAGTCGTCTCGACCGGTAAGGGCGCCAAGATTCTTGTACCGGCCTCCCAAACCGTTGACGCGGACCACAACGAAGCACTCTCCGACGTCGCGCTGACGCAGCTTCCGACTCCGACCTGGGATGGCACTGCGTGGACCGGCGCGGTGCATCTTGCACCGGTCGACGAAGTTCGGCATGCCCTCATCACTCCCCGGCTCATCGCACCCCACCCGAACCTGGCCCCAGATTCGATCTCCGGGCTCGAAGCCCTCGCCATGCAAACGCTCTTCCGGGACGACCTTGAACGGATTCTGGAACCGATGAGCCCTTCCTGCACTCGCAGGGGAGAATGACGCCGAGCGGAAGGGGCTGTCACTCGACGATGCACGTGAGGCGGATGACTGGTGTTGGCGCGCCACTGCTGCCCTTCATCTGGGCGACCGCCTCACCCTTCGCACCCGGTGACATGGAGGAGTCCAGATCGGCGATCCTCGCCTCGATCCGTTCCGAGACGGACTTGTAGGCGGGGAACGCCAGGCCCCAGGGGGTCGCCCGTGATCGGGTCACGCCCCATCCCCATCAAGAGTTGGAGCTGAGCCTCCGACACGCGATCACCCACCGCGACCTCGCCCTTGCCGAGCGAGGCGACACCCGACCCGAGCCATTGACCAGGAGGTGGTCCCGCCTCCGCGTAGTAGCGGGTCAGGGGCGTCGACAGTGATCGATCGCCGTCCGCGGCGGCGACCGTGCGCAGCAGGTACTTGTAGCCGTCCCCGGCCGACATGACCCGCATCGAAACCGTCACCGCTGCCTCCTTCGCGACAGTCAGGTGAGCAGCCACCGCCTGTTGCATCCGATGCGATATGGCCCGCTCAACCTCGACCTGCCAGACGCGTGGCAGCTTCGTCGTGGCAGCTTCGTCGTGGCAGCTTCGTCGTCAGTGGCTGGTGCTGCTGATGCTCGCGCTTCGCTCTCGGGCCGGTCTGTCGTCTGTTCTACGGCGTCGGCGTGCTGTCGTCCTGTCGGGCTAAAGCCTCGCGAGTGGTAGCCAGTGTGGTGTCGTTGACATAGAGACCGTGGCTCAGCAATCCAGGGTTGGCGCGGTGAGCCTGCCTCCACCCTCGCGCGAGAATGGATCGGCTCCCAACGCACTCCCGAAGCGCTCTCGCAGAACGAGTTGCCCAAGTTCGCACACCGTGACGATCAGCACTGTGACGCGGGTGTCGCACCCGGAACGGATTGTGCCCGCTTCCTGCCCGGCGGCCAAGCGGTGTGCACTGCTCACCACCAGGCGGTTGAACAATTCGTCGCCGCCTGTTCCCGGCTCCACGAGCATCCGCGCGACGCAATCGATCCCTGCGCTTGCAGCACCCGCCTGCTCCGCCAACGATCGGACCAGGCTGCCCGATGAGTTTTGTTCGAAGTGATCATCAAACAGGGCGGAGACAACATGCTCATCGCACAACCGGCGTAAGCCCTCCTTCGAACCGAAGTGATGGATGACCAACCCCGGACTTACCCCGGCGGCGCTCGCGATCGCTCTCACACTCGCCCCGTAAAAGCCTAGGGCGGCGAACAACGCCGTTGCTGCATCGCGGATGCGCGCACGTGCAGTGAGGTCAGCGGGATCAGTTGCCGAGTGCATGCTCAGTTCGGGACTGTTGCGTGTCGAGTCAGCGCATGGCGCGCCACTGCTGGACGAGTGCTGGGAGTTGTGCGCGTAGGAAGGCAAAGAAGTCGGCGGTCTCAATGAGTCGCGCCGAGGCCCGCGGATCTGTGGTGGCCTGTGCGCCGTCGGTGAGGATGCTTTCGAGGGTGCGCAGTGCGTCCTCGTTGTGGGCGACGGCTTCCATCCAGGCGTCGGGGCGGACTTCGTAGACGATCTGGCGATCGCTCTGCCGGGTCACGTCGACCAGACTGAGGGTGCGGAGCATCTTCGCACCGTTGGAGATCGCCGACGGACCTACGCCAAGCTGCGCGGACAGCTCGGCGGCAGTGCGTGCGCCGGCTGGCGTCGCCATCAGAGCGGCGAAGATGCGGGCGGACATGCGCGGCCAGCCGGATCGGGCCAGCACGCCGGCGAACCGCTCCACGAACTTGTCGTCTCGTTCCTCCATCGTGGCCTCCTGTCACCGAGTCTGTCTCTCACGGCACCCTACTCTTGATTCATGTAGTTCACGAATTTCGTGTAGTATCGGTGCCATGACAAACCTCGTGGAGTTGCGCCAGATCACCAAGTCGTTCGGGCATGCGCGTGCACTAGACGGTCTGGACCTGAAGATCAGCGCCGGGGAGGTGCATGGCCTGCTCGGGCCGAACGGGGCGGGCAAGTCCACCACGATCCGGGTGCTGCTGGGGATGCTGCGTGCCGACAGCGGGACGGCCCGCGTGCTGGGCCACGACCCGTGGACGGCCGCGCCAGAGGTACGTGGACGGTTGGCGTACGTGCCGGGCGACGTGAGCCTGTGGCCGAACTTGACCGGTGGAGAGGTAATCGACCTGCTCGCGCGGATGCACGGCGGCGAGGACCGCGCCCGCCGGGACGCGCTGATCGAGCGGTTCGAACTGGACCCGACCAAGCGGTCCCGCACCTACTCCAAGGGCAACCGGCAGAAGGTCGGCCTGGTCTCCGCGCTGAGCGTGACGGCCGAACTGCTGATCCTGGACGAGCCGACCGCAGGCCTGGACCCGTTGATGGAGGAGGTGTTCAAGCAATGCGTGCACGAGGCTCGGGACGAGGGGAGCACCGTGCTGCTGTCCAGCCACATCCTCTCCGAGGTCGAACAGCTCTGCGACCGGGTCAGCATCGTCCGCGCCGGAAAGGTCGTGGACACCGGCACCCTTGCCGAGCTGCGCGGGCACGCCACGACCGTGGTGACCGCAACCCTGACCCGACTGCCGACTGGTCTGGACACACTCGCGGGCATCGAAGAGATCGCCGTAGACGGGCACCGGGTCGAACTGACCACGACTCGATTCGATGAGGTGATGAGCCGGCTCGCCTCCTTCGGGATCGAGGCCCTCACCGTCGCCCCGCCAACCCTGGAGGACCTGTTCCTGCACTACTACGACCAGACCGGCACCGCCAAGAGCCGGGCAGGAGCGACGGCATGAACACACTGACTGGAACTCGCCCGATGCTCGGGCTGACGCTTCGCAGGGAGCGGTTGCACGGCTCCGCCTGGTACGTGCTGTCCGGGCTACTGCTGGTGGTGATCGCCGCGGGCATCATCGCCACCTACCCGACCGCGGCCGACCGGGAAGCGCTGGCCGAGTCCGTCAACGCCAGCGCGGGCGAGCTGTTCATGATCGGCCCCGTGTCCAGCACCGATGTCGGCGGAGTCGGGCTGTGGCGGATGCTGGGGATCGCGGCGATCTTCGTCAGCCTCGCCTCCGTCCTCACCGTGGTGCGCAACACCCGCGCTCCAGAGGAAAGCGGTACCAGCGAGTTGCTCGGCTCTGCGGCGATTGGACGCGCCGCCCCGCTGGCCGCAACGCTGGGTGTCACTGCAGCCGGATCGCTGACAGCCGGGATCGTCGCCAGTGTGGGCTTCCTCGGCATCGGCGCGTCGGCGGGGGGCTCTGTCCTGGTCGGGGCACAGGTCACCTCGTTCGGGCTGCTCGCCGCAGCGTTGGCCGCGCTGACCGGGCAGATAGTGCAGACCGCCCGCGCCGCGACCGGTATCGCCGTCGCGGTCGTGGCCGCCTTCTTCCTTCTCCGCGGCGCCGGCGACGCCATCGGCGGGAACGCCTACTGGATGTCTCCGTTCGGGTGGATCGCCGCCGTCCGCCCCTTCGCTCATAACAATGCCTGGATGCTCCTGCCGGTCCTGGGGCTCACAATCGCTCTCGCTGCGGTTGCGGTATGGATCGCCTCCCGGCGCGACCTGGGCGCAGGGCTGCTTCCCGAACGGGTGGGACCCGCGCACGCCAACGCCGCCCTGCGCGGTCCCACCTCCCTCGCCCTGCGCACCAGCCGGGGGGCCGTCATCGGCTGGGCCGCAGGCGCGCTTGTCGTCGGACTCATGATCGGCGGCGTGTCCTCGACCGTGGACGAACAGATCGACCTCGCCCTCGGCACTGGCGCGGGAAGCGGTGCCGGCTTGGTCCAGGTCGCCCTCTACCTCTCCCCGCTGTTCGCTGCCATCCTCGGCATCCAGACCACCCTCCGGCTCCGCGGGGAGGTCACCAGCGGCCGCGCCGAAGCCGTCCTCTCCCGCCCCGTCGCCCGCACCTCCTGGCTGCTTGCCTACGCCATTACCGGGGCCCTGGCAGCACTCGCCGTGCTGTTCGCATTCGGGCTCGGCATCGGCGTCGCACAGCTCGGCACCGACCCCGGCTCGTTCGGGGTGCTGGCTGTCGCCGGTGCACTGCGAGCGCCCGCGGCGTGGGTGTTCATCGCCCTCACCACTCTGCTGCTCGCCACCATCCCACGCGCCGCCACGGCAATCGCGTTCATCGTGCTCGGGGCATTCCAGGCGCTCGAGTTCACTGTCGAGTTTCGCCTCGTGCCACCCGAGGCACTCTATGCCTCACCCTTCGCTCTCGTCCCACAGCTCCCCGACGGCGAGCCGCACCCCTGGCAGACCATCCTGCTCATCCTCATCGCAGCCGCTCTCGCTGCCGTCGCCACGAGGAGCATCCGCCATCAAGACATCCACTGATCGAGTTACCCGCTAGCCGATAGCGGGCGGCGGAGGACGGAGCGCGTGCCCGCAGCCGTCACCTCTTGCCAGCGTCACGGACAAGCCTGAGTACAGGTATCGAGGCGTCCTCGGCTGAAGCCGAACGATGGCCGTGGACCGGCGTCATACGGAGACGACCACGGGATAAGTGGGCGGCGAAAGCGCGTCCTCTTGCCGAACGACCGTGAAACCTCAACGGCGCACGACACGGTGAGTTGCAGCACCCGTCAGTGATCGCCCTGTCGCGTGATGGTCGCCCGAACACTGAACTTAGGTCGCCTTCGTGCGGGCATGCTTCGCGGCGCGGCTGATGCCTCTAGCGATCCACGACTACCAGCCGATCCTGGCGCGGACCAGAACGGTTCACCGCCCGATTGGCCCCGTCGCGTATGACTGCATCAAGATCATCGTCATACGGTCGGGATCAGCCATTCTGTTCAGCGAGTTCGGCCAGAAGCCGGTGAACGTCGGTGATGTTGTGCTGCTGGGCGCGAACACCTTGTATGGCAGTGAGCCTGAGGGCCACATCACGGTCACGACGGTCTATCTGGATACCGACTATGTGATCGACCAGGTGTTCTGGCAGCACGCCGGGCTGTTGCAGGATCGGCTCGAAGCGCACGGGTTCGCAGAGACGGTCTATTCCGAGCCGGCGCAGATACTCCGCCTCGGTGAGGAGCGCGCGGGGATGCTGATGCCGTGGCTGGATGAGCTGGTCGAGCGAAGTATCGACGGTGGCTTCGCCCGGAACTTCTACCGGATGAGGCGGTGTGGTTCAGCATCGCCCACGTGATCGCGCCGTTCGTCAAGGTCTCCCCGGTGCGGATATCGTCGTCGCAGCGTGCGCATATTCGGCCCACACTGCCACGCCACCGGCAGTTCGCGCCGTTGCGTGCCGAGGCGCGGAGGGCCGCTGAGTTGCTGCACCGGGCGCCGGAGGAACCCTGGACCCTCGGCGCGTTGGCCGCGAGGGTGCATCTGTCGCCCTCACAGCTCAGCCGGGTGTTCACCGACGCCTACGGCAAGACGCCACTGGCGTATCTGACGATGCTGCGCGCAGAGCACCTTGCCAAGTCGTTGCGGGAGACCGACCTGCCGATCGAGACCGCGATGCGACAGGTCGGCTGGCGCAGCCGCGGACACGCCGCCCAGCAGTTCCGCAAGTACGTCGGGCTCACCCCCACCCAGTACCGGCAACTGACCCTTCGCGCGAGCTGAACGCCGCTCCCGATCTGAGCATCACGAGCGGGATATCGGGAGCATCTCGGCACCGGGCCCCACCGGGCTGGAGATTCCCGGTAGGCCGGTATGTCCTACGTCAGGCGCACCACGAGTTCTCCTGACGGCCAACCTACCGACCTCGTAGTCCGCTGACCGTCTCGACATACCTGCTGGTTCTCCTGGCGCACCTCGTTTGTGCACCGCCGCCCTCTGCTGGGCGCGGTCGATGCCGGGAGGAGGCCAGACCAGATGGCAACGAGGCAGGAAGCCCGCGAAGCACGCGAGGCGAAGCTCGATGAGCTGCACGAGAAGCTGACCGGCGCGGTCGAACAACTGGTTTCCGGCGCTGATTGGGCACGAGCGCTGGCATTCGCCGCGAGGCTCCGGTCGAGGAGCTTCAACAACGCCACCTTGATCTGGCTCCAACACATGGAGGCGTTCGAGGCCGGTCGGGTGCCGGGGCCGTTCCCGTCGTACGTGGCCGGCTACAAGCAGTGGCAACAGCTCGGCCGTCAGGTGGAGAAGGGCCAGCCCGGCTACCAGATTCTCGCGCCAGTGACCGGCAGGTTCGCAGGACCGCATCACCCGACGGCTCGCGTTCCTCGACGCACAGATCAACGCCGGCGACATCGAATACAAACAGGCCAAGGCGCACCTGGACGACTGCCTCGCCCTCGCAGGCGACATGCACGCCATCTACATGAGCATCGACGACTCGCTACGCCGGATCGCCAACCAAGCCTTCTTCGACAAGCTCATCGTCACCGACGACGACACTATTCACAGCGAACCCGGCGTTCCGTTCAACGTGTTCCTCAACCCGGACGTCCAGACCCTCGCCCTCCGCCACCAAGGACGGAAGGCGGAGTCTGGAACTCAAACCGGTGATGACGCTGGTTTGAACAACGACCTTCTGGTGGAGCTAAGGGGATTCGAACCCCTGACCTCTTCCATGCCATGGAAGCGCGCTACCAACTGCGCCATAGCCCCTCGTGGAGGTGCCCCCTCGCGAGGACCAGGAGAGAGTAGCGCGGGCCGTCGCCGCCGCACAAATCCGACGGCCGGGACCGTTCCACCAGAGGTCGGCAGACGTTCACCCCGCTGTTGCGGACGGCCGCGCGCCGGCCGGTGACGATGGGGACGACCCGCCCTCTCACCCCCCGGAGGACCCATGTCCCGTCGTACCCCGATCGCCCTCACCGCGCTCGTCGCCGCGGCCCTCGCCACCCAGGCCGCACCCGGCCCGGCCGTCGCCGACCGCTCCACCGACCGGGCCACCCGGATCAACGAGCTCCAGGTGGTCGCCACCCACAACAGCTACCACCGCGAGCTCTCCGGGGCCGAGCAGGAGGCCCAGCTCGAGGTCGACCCCGGCGCCGACCCCAACCTCTTCTACTCCCACGCCTCCTTGACCGACCAGCTGGCCGAGCAGGAGGTGCGCTCGCTCGAGCTGGACGTCCTGCCCGACCCCGAGGGCGGTCTGTACGCCCACCCGCTGGTGCGTCGCAACGCGGGCCTGCCGCCGCTGGAGGACCCGGCCTGGCAGCAGCCGGGCACCAAGGTGTTCCACATCGTCGACGCCGACTACGGCACCACCTGCCCCACCCTGGTCGGCTGCCTGCAGGAGGTGGCCGACTGGTCCGCGGCGAACCCGCGGCACGTGCCGATGGTCATCATGCTGGAGTTCAAGTCGAGCGAGGACCGCTTCGAGGCGCTCGGCGGGGTGCAGAGCCCGGCCTGGGACGAGTCCACCTTCGCCGCGCTGGAGGACGAGATCCGCTCGGTCTTCGACGACGACCAGCTGATCACCCCCGACGACGTCCGGCGGCCCGGGCTCACCCTGGAGGAGTCGGTGCTGCAGCACGGCTGGCCGACCCTGGCCTCCTCGCGGGGGAAGGTGCTGTTCGCGATGGACAACACCAACGCCGTCCGCGACGCCTACCTCGAGGGCCACCCCAGCCTCGAGGGCCGGGTGCTGTTCACCGACTCCGCGCCCGGGACGCCGTCGGCGGCCTTCATGAAGCGCAACGAGCCCCGCGGCCACGTCGAGGAGATCGCCGGGCTGGTGCGTCAGGGCTACCTGGTGCGCACCCGCTCCGACGTGCCGATGGGCACGGTGCTGTCGGGCGACACGCAGATGCGGGAGGACGCCCTGCGCAGCGGCGCCCAGGTGGTCTCCACCGACTTCCCGGTCGCCGGGATGGCGGCGCGCTGGGACAGCGACTTCTTCGTCTCGCTGCCCGGCGACCTGGTGGCCCGCTGCACCCCCGTCCTCCAGCCGCGGACCTGCCGGGACGACCGGTTGGAGTGACGCGTCGGGGCGCGGGGCTCGCCCTTCGACAGGCTCAGGGCGTTGGGATGGGGGCGCCCGGGCCGGACGGTCAGCCGACCAGACCCTCCAGGTGCTCCGCGCTGACGCCGAGGTTCCAGCCGTCGATCCGCCAGTCGTCGTGCTTGTGGACCAGCAGGATCCAGTGGCAGTTGCGCAGCCCGCCGAAGCGGCGGGCGGCGACCAGGTCGAGCCCGAGGAAGGCGGCGGTGCCCACCCGCGCGGCCAGGCCGTGGGTGGTGACGAGCACGGTGTCGGTCTCCTCGGCGTCCTCGGCCACCTCGTGCAGGGCCTCGGAGAACCGGGTGGCCACCTCCCCGAGGGACTCACCCGTCGGCGAGCGGCGGACGTCCTCGCCGGCCCGCTCGCGCTCCAGGTAGCCCGGGTCGGCGGCGAGCACGTCGTTCAGCGTCCAGCCCTCCCAGTCACCGACCGAGATCTCGCGGAAGCGCTTGTCCAGCGTCGGCTCCAGACCGGTCACCTCGGTGAGCGCGGCCGCGGTCTGCCGGGTGCGCAGCAGGTCGGAGCAGTACAGCCTCGTGACGCCCTCGCGCGCCAGCACCGGCGCGGCCTCGGCGGCCTGGCGCAGCCCGGTCTCGTCGAGCTCGATGTCGGCCTGGCCCTGGAAGCGTCCGGTGGCGTTCCAGCTGGTCTGGCCGTGGCGCCACAGCAGCAGCCGGCCAGCGGTCACCGCTTCTCCTCCACCCCGAGGTCGAGACGCGGGCAGTCGCCCCACAGCCGCTCCAGCGAGTACAGCGTGCGCTCCTCGGCGTGCTGCACGTGCACCACCAGGTCGAGGTAGTCCAGCAGCACCCAGCGCTGCTCGCGGTAGCCCTCGCGCCGGGTCGGCTTGGCGTCCAGCTCGCGCAGCTTCTCCTCGATCCCGTCCACCACCGCGCCGACCTGACGCTCGTTGCCGGCGCTGACGATGAGGAAGGTGTCGGTGATGGCGAGCTGCTCGGAGACGTCGTAGCCGACGATGTCGGTGCCGAGCTTGTCGGCGGCCGCCTCCGCGGCGGCGCGAGTCAGCTCGAGGGCGCGATCAGTGGCCACCATGGGCGTCTCTCCGGGGTTCGGGCGCGTGCGGTTGGTCCGGGGCCAGGTAGAGGCCCCGCTTCTGGATGTACTGGACGATGCCGTCGGGCACCAGGTACCAGATCGGCTCGCCGGCCGAGGCGCGGGCGCGGCAGTCGGTGGAGGAGATGGCCAGCGCCGGCACCCCCACCAGGGTGACCCGCTCCGCCGGCAGGTGGTCGACGGCGGGGGCGCGCAGCTCGGTCCCGGGCCGGGAGACCCCGACGAAGTGGGCCAGGTCGAACAGCTCGTCCGCTCCCCGCCAGGTGAGGATCTTGGCCAGCGCGTCGGCACCGGTGATGAAGAACAGGTCGACGTCCTCGCCGCGCTCGGCCCGCAGGTCCTTGAGGGTGTCGACGGTGTAGGTGTCGCCGGGCCGCTCGATGTCGACCCGGCTGACGGTGAACCGCGGGTTGGACGCCGTCGCGATCGTCGTCATCAGGTAGCGGTCCTCCGGCGCGGAGACCGGGCGGTCCTTCTTCTGCCACGGCACGCCGGTGGGGACGAAGACCACCTCGTCCAGCGCGAACTGGTGGGCGACCTCGCTGGCGGCCACCAGGTGGCCGTGGTGGATGGGGTCGAAGGTGCCGCCCATCACACCGAGCCGGTAACGCTGCCCGTGCGGGCGGTCGGGACGCCGGGCCAGCCCGGTCTCAGTCACGCGGCCTCCACGCTCAGCTGTGCGGCCGGCGGTTGGAGTAGCTCCACAGCGCGATCAGGCCGAGCATGAGGATGGCGAAGGCCACCAGCCCGAACACCCAGGCCGGCATGAACAGCTCGCGGTGGTGACCCGACACCTCGAGGAAGATGAGTCCAGCGTTCATGGCGGGCAGCCTACCGGCTGCCGACGGCGGCCTCGTCCGCCTCGGACCGCCGCTGCGCCCACCGCCCGGCGGTCGTCCGGTACATGACGTGGGCGCGCAGCGGGCTGCCCTCCGGGACCGCCGGGTGCTCGAACCTGCTGTGCAGGGTCAGCCCGAGCCGGCGCATCACCGCCTGGGACGGGGTGTTCAGCTCGGCGGTCATCGACCAGACGTCGGGCAGGCCGACGATGTCGAAGGCCACCGTGACGGCGGCGGTGGCGGCCTCGGTGGCGTAGCCGTGGCCCCAGGCGTGCCGGGCCAGCCGCCAGCCGACCTCGACCCCGCCGGCCTCGGCGCCCGGGACGCCCGCGGGCAGCGGGTGCAGCCCGACGAAGCCGACCGGCTCCCCGGTGGCGTCGGGGGTGACCGCCCACAGCCCCCAGCCGCGCTCCTCGAAGCAGGCCTCCACCCGGTCGACCAGGGCGTCGGTGCGGGCCCGGTCCTGGGTGCCGGGGAAGAAGCGCATCACCTCGGGGTCGGCGTTGAGCGCCGCCAGGGCGTCGCGCTCCCGCGGTCCCCAGCGGTGCATCCGCAGCCGCGGCGTGCGCAGCTCGTCGACGCGGTGCTCAGGCACGGACCTGGCCGTCGCCCAGCAGGACGAACTTGGTCGAGGTCATCTCGGCCAGCCCCATCGGCCCGCGGGCGTGCAGCTTCTGGGTGGAGATGCCGATCTCCGCGCCGAACCCGAGCTCGCCGCCGTCGACGAACCGGCTGGAGGCGTTGACCAGCACCGCGGCGGCGTCCACCTCGGCGACGAAGCGGTCGGCCGCCCGCCGGGACTCCGTGACGATCGTCTCGGAGTGGCCGCTGCCGTAGCGGCGGATGTGGGCCAGGGCGGCGTCCAGGTCGTCGACCACCGCCACGGAGAGGTCGAGAGAGAGCGCCTCGCCGGTGAAGTCGTCCTCCTCCGCCGGCACCACGGCCTCGTCGAGGGCGGCCACCTCCGGGTCGCCGTGCACCGTCACCCCGTGCTCGGCCAGCACCGCCAGCGCCCGCGGCAGGAAGCCGGCCGCGATGTCGCGGTGCACCAGCATCGTCTCCAGGGAGTTGCACACCGAGGGCCGCTGCACCTTGGCGTTGACCATGATCCCCAGCGCGGTCCCGGGGTCGGCGTCGGCGTCCACGACGAGGTGGCAGTTGCCGGTGCCGGTCTCGATCACCGGCACCTGGGAGCCGGTGACCACGGCCTCGATCAGCCCCGCTCCCCCGCGCGGGATCAGCACGTCGACCAGTCCACGCGCCGCCATCATCTCCTTGGTCACCTCGCGGCCGCCGGTGACCAGCTGGACGGCGTCGGCGTCGAGACCGACGCGCTCCAGCCCGGCCCGCAGCGCGGCGGTGACGGCGGTGTTGGAGTGCAGCGCGGAGGAGGACCCGCGCAGCAGCACGGCGTTGCCCGACTTCAGGCAGATGCCGGCGGCGTCGGCGGTGACGTTGGGCCGGGCCTCGTAGATGATCCCGACCACGCCGAGCGGCACCCGCACCTGACGCACCTGGACGCCGTCGGGCCGGCTCCATCCGCGCACCACGTCCCCGACCGGGTCGGGCAGCGCGGCGAGCTGGCGGAGCCCGTCGACCATGCCGGCGAGACGGGACGGGTCCAGCCGCAGCCGGTCGACGAGAGAGGCCGCCGTGCCGGCCTGCTCGGCGGCCGCGACGTCGGTCGCGTTCGCCGCGAGCACGTCGGCCTCGGCGGTGGCGAGGGCATCGGCCATCGCGTGCAGCGCGGCGTCCTTGGTGGCCCGGGTGGCGGTGGCCAGCGCGCGGGAGGCGTCCTTGGCCGCCCGCGCCTGCGCGGTGAAGTCCATGTCGGCCAGGCTAGTCCGCGGCGCCCGGGGTGCGGGGCGGATTCCGCCGGCCACCCGGGACGGCTCAGACGCGGACGTCGGCGGGCAGCGTGGCCGCCACGACCTCCTGCTCGGCCCGCTTCCAGCGCCGCTGGCTGGCCAGCGCCACCACCACGGCCAGCGCGAGCGCGGCCGACGCGCCGGCGAAGGACCAGTCCACGCCGTGGAAGTCGATGAGCACCCCGGCCACCGCGGTGCCGGCGGCCGCACCGGTGGTGTTGGCCGCGGAGAGGAAGGACTGGGCCTCGTTCAGCCGGTCCGGCGGGGCGAGGTGGTCCATCAGCTGCTGCTGCATGATCAGCGCCGGGGCGATGGTGACGCCGGTGACGAACAGCAGCGGCAGCACCAGGGCCAGCGAGGCTCCCGACCAGCTCAGCAGCAGCGCCATCAGCCCGAGCAGCACCGAGAAGGCCGCGAAGAGCACCGGCACCGCGTGCCGCTCGGAGAAGCGCCAGTGCCGGGCGCCGTAGGCCAGGCCACCCAGGGTGCTGCCGCCGGCGATGCAGGCGAAGAGGATGCCGACGTTGTCGGTGCTGCCCAGCATGATCCCGGCAGTGGCCGCCATCGAGGTGTCGAGCTGGCCGAAGCCGATGCTGAGGATGAGCATGGTGGCCAGCACGGTGGCGACCCCGCCGATGAAGACCACCGGGACGCGGCGGCGCGGGGACGTCACGGGCTCGGGATCCTCCCCGCTGAGCCCGGAGGACCGGCGCGCGGCCGACGTCAGGCAGTAGGCCAGGGTGCCGCCGGCCAGCAGCACCGCCGTCAGCACCAGCGGGACGCCGCCCGGGGTCAGCACCAGCAGCAGCGAGAGCAGCAGCGGACCGCCGACGAAGACCAGCTCGACGGAGGTGCCGTCGAGGGCGAAGGCGACCCGGCGGGAGGCCCGGGCGGGGAAGATCGTCCGCCACGCCGCCCGGATCGCCGGGCTCATCGGCGGGAAGGCCAGGCCGGCGAGGAAGGACAGCACCAGCAAGGCCGCCGAGGGGGCGTCCCCGAGGGTGGCGACCGCGACGGCGACGAGCATGGCGGCACTGGTCAGCGAGGTCGGCACGAGCACCCGCGGCTGGCCGTGGCGGTCCATCAGCCTCCCCCACAGCGGCATCCCGATGGCCGAGCCGACGGCGAAGGCACCGGTGACGAACCCGGCCAGGCTGTAGGCCCCGCGCTCCCGCTCGATCAGCAGCAGGATGCCCAGCGGCGCCATCGCGATCGGCAGCCGGGCGACCAGAGCGGCGAAGAAGGGCCGGGCCGCCGGGCCGTGGCGCAGCAGTCTCAGATAGGCCGACGGCCCGGTGCCGAGGGTCACGCCGCCGTCTGTCTGCCCGACGCCCACCGCGCGGCCTCCTGCTTCTGGAACGATTGAGTACGGGCCGACGCTACCTGAGCCGACCAGGCCGACGCACGCCGGTTGACGGCCCGGTCCGGCCGGCCGTCTCGAGCGGGACCGACGTCAGCGCGGCCAGCGCTGCTCGCGCGTCGGCAGCGGCGGCAGCTCGACCTGCCCGCCCTGCTGGTACCAGTAGGCCACCGTGCTGACGTCGTCGCTGCGCTCGAAGAGCCCCTTCTCCCAGCAGCCGATCTGCTGCACGGTGACGGCGATCTCACGCTCGAAGTAGATGGGGTCGGGCAGGTGCCAGCGGTACATCCCGTGCATCGGCAGCGCCTCGGTGGCGAACTCCGAGAACCGGGTGCGGTCGCGGGAGTCGTGCTGGTGGTAGCCGCTCCAGGGCGCGCTGTAGGTGAGGATGGTGGGCTCGGGGGAGGTGCGCAGCTCGTCCTGGAACGCCCACGCCCCTCCCGCGTAGTCCTCCAGTCCGGTGCTGCACAGGCTGGGGTGCTCGCGGTCACCGTCGAGGAAGAACTTCACCTCGCCCTCGCCCCACCAGTAGCGGTGGAGCGAGGTGAGCGCCACGAAGGTGCCCACGTAGGTGCCGCGACCACGCACGCCGTCGAGGATGACGTGGTCCTGCCCGAGCGCCGTGGTGCCGTTGGAGCGCCGCCACTGCGCGTGCAGGTAGCCGGCGTCCTCGGCCACCTCGTCGCCGGTGGTGCAGTCCACCTGGAAGAAGACGTGGCTGAGGTCGCCCTCGTGCTGGCTCTCCAGGGTGATCCGGGCCCGACGACGGAACGGCATGGGGAAGTAGCAGTTCATCCCCCCGGTGGGGGCGACCACGATCGGCTCGGAGACCAGCTGCGCGCGCTCGGCGAATCCGTTGCAGAAGAAGTCACCGAGCGGCACCTCGACGGCCGGCTGCTCGGCGTCGTCCCAGAAGATGCGGAGCACGAGGTCGCGCAGCACGAACGGCCCCGCCGGGGTGCGGTCGGGCACGGTGATCCACAGGTGGCGGATCACCCCGGGCCCCTCGACATCGGCCAGGGTGATCGTCTCGCCCGCCGGCAGCGGCAGGGCGGGACTGCCCTTGCGCCCCGGTCCGAGGGCCGAGGCCGTCCGCGCCGCCATGCCGGCCTCCCCGGCCGGGTTCTCGGCGTTGATGGTGCGGGACCGGACGCCGGGCGGGGGCGTGAGGATGGAGCTCCAGGATGTGGGCACGTGCTTCCCTTCTGAGGTGGGTGGAGGGGACGGGTCACTTGACCGCGCCGGCGGTGACGCCGCGGCTGAGGGTCCGTTGGAACAGGAAGAAGAAGACCAGGGTCGGCAGCAGCGACAGCAGCGAACCGGCGTTGATCACGGTGACGTCGATCGAGTACTGCCCGCGCAGGGTGGACAGCGCGATCGGGATGGTGTGGGAGTCGGGCGATCCGAGGAGCACCAGCGGGATGTAGAACTCGTTCCAGGTCCAGATGAAGAAGAACACCACGAGCACCGACAGGGTCGGACGCAGCGTCGGCAGCAGCACCCGCCACAGGATCTGCCACCGGGTGGCACCGTCCACGGCGGCCGCCTCCAGCAGCTCCTTGGGGATGGTCCCCATCACGCTGGCGAGGATGTAGGTGCCGAAGGCGGCGTGGAACACCGTGAAGATGATGACCACCGACCAGATGGTGTTGATCGTCCCGGTGGCCTGCGCCAGGTAGAACAGCGGGTAGATGAGCGCCTCGTGCGGCAGCATCGTGGCGACCAGCAGCACCGCGACCACGGCCGAGCTGCTGCGGATCCGGCCCACCCCGATGGCGTAGGCGCTGATCAGGGCCAGGGCCACCGCCGCGAAGGCGACCAGCGTCGAGCTGAGCACCGAGTTGGCCAGCGCGACCGGGAAGTCGACCCTGGCCAGGTAGCCCTGGAAGGCGTCCAGGCTGAACGCCTCGGGCCAGGCGAGTGGACCGTTGGTCGAGTAGTCGGCGCTGGTCTTGAACGCGTTGAGCACCAGCAGGCCGAACGGCGCCACCATCACCAGCGCCACCGCCACCGCCAGGGCCAGCACCAGGTAGCGCACCGGACCACGCAGGGCCGGCGTCCGCCCTCGTGCGGTCACCGCCTGCGCCGTGCTCACCGGGCCACCCCCTCGTCGCTGCGGCGCTGCCAGTGCAGCAGTGCGGCGGCGACCACGAAGATCACCAGCGACATCACCGTGGCGATGGTCGAGCCGTAGCCCACCCGGGAGAGCTCGAAGAAGTTGCGGTAGGCGTAGTAGGACGGCACGACGGTCGAGCCCTCGGGGCCGCCGCCGGTGAGGATGAGGATCGGGGCGAACACCTTGAGCGCCGCCACCGTCGCAGTGAGCACGACCACGAAGACCTCCGGTCGGATCTGGGGCAGGGTGATGAGGACGAAGCGGCTCCACCAGCCGGCGCCGTCGAGCTCGGCCGCCTCGTAGAGCTCCGGGTCGATGCGCTCCAGGGCCGCCATGAAGATGACGGTCGGGTAGCCGATCTGCAGCCAGATCAGCATCAGCATGACCGCGTAGACGGCCAGCTGGGGCGACCCGAGCCAGTCGGGGGCGACCTCGGGACCGAAGGCGGAGAGGATGGCGTTCAGGGCGCCGTCGCGGGTGGCGAGGATCCAGGCCCAGATGAAGCCGGCGACGGCGACCGGCAGGATCTGCGGCAGGTAGTAGGCGCCGCGCAGCACGGAGATCGCCGCGGCACCGAACCGTCGGCCGAGGTAGTCGAACAGCATCGCGGCGAGCAGGAGACCGATCAGGGTCGGCACGACCGTCACCGCGGCGATCATGAACAACGAGTTCGTGAACGCCAGCCAGAACTCGGCGTCGGTGAACAGCTCGGTGTAGTTCTCCACGCCGTTCCACCGCAGCGGCGCGCGACCGCCACGCCAGCTGAACAGGCTGAAGAACACGTTGGCCAGGAAAGGCCCGGCGACGACGACGGTGAACAGGACGGCCATCGGCAGCAGGTACCAGGCGTAGCTGCGCTGGCGGTGGCGTCGCGGTGCGCGGCCGCCGGGTCGCGACGACGAGGCTGGACCGCGGGCCGCTGCCGGACCGGCCGGTCCGGGCCGCGGGCTGTGGGCGGTGGTGGCCACTGCTCTCCCCCTCTCGAGCGGGGCGGGCCCGGGTGGGCCCGCCCCTGGGTCTGGGACGGTTGCTCAGCTGCCGGTGGCGGCGGCGCGGCCCTCGTCGTAGAACTCCTGCAGGGCGGTGAGGTAGCCGTCGGCGGTCTGGTTGCCGTTGGCGATCGCCTGCATGTTGCTCTGGATGAAGTCGAGGAACCCGGGCACCGGGTAGTCGGGGTAGAAGCTCAGCGCGTCGGCCTCGACCAGCTCGTCGAACCGCTCGGTGTAGGTGCGCGTGACCTCGTCGGGGATCGCGGCCGTGTCACCGGCCAGCGGCAGCCCGCCGTTCTCGCCGATGAGGTTCTGCACCTCCGGCGACAGCGTGATGTCGATCCAGTCGTAGGCGAGGTCCTTGTTGTCCGCGCCGGAGGGGACGCCCCACAGGTGGCCCGAGGAGCCCATCGTCAGGTTGGCCGCCGGCATCGTGAAGTAGCCCCACTCGAAGTCGGCCTCGTCGCGCACCCGGTCGAAGATGCCCTGGTTCCACATCAGCATCCCGGACTGGCCGCTGAGGAAGTTGACGGTGGCCTGCTCGTAGTTGAGCCCGGCCAGGTCCTCGCCGAAGTAGCCCGCCTCGGTCCACTCCACGAACCGCTCGGTGGCGCTGCGCCACGGCTCGGCGGAGAAGTCGACGGGCTGGCGCAGGAACATGAAGTCGTCGATCTGCTGCCGGTCCGCCTCGGCGCTGACCAGGCTGTACCAGAGCCACATCTGGTTGAAGCCCTGGCTGGTGGAGGCCGAGCTGGAGACGGGGGTGACGCCGGCCTGCTGCAGCGTGGCCATCGTCTGCTCGAGCTCGTCCAGGGTGGTGGGCGGCTGCTCGATCCCGGCCTCGGCGAAGACGTCCTCGTTGTAGTAGAACATCACGTACTCACCGATGTTGGGCACGCCGTACCAGTCCCCGCTGCCGGCCAGGCCGTTCTCGTCGTAGCGGGCGAAGGACTGCATGCCGCCGGTCACCAGCTGGTCCCACCCGCGGGCCTCGGCCTCCTCGGTCAGCGGCTCCAGCAGGCCCTGGGCGGCCAGCTGGCCGCCGTCGGCGTTGCCCTTGTTGAACTCGACGACGTCGGGGGTGTCGTTACCCGCCAGGGTGATCCGGGCGTTCTGGCGCATCGCGTCGAAGCTCGTCGTCTGGAAGTCGACCGTCACGTCGGGGTGACGCTCCTGGAAGATCTCCACCGCGCGGGCCCAGCCCTGGCCCTGCGCGGTGGTCGGGTCCTCGTACTGCAGGATCGTGAACGTGTCGCCTCCGGTGTCGGAGGTGCACCCGGCGACGGCGGTGAGGCAGAGCGTGAGCGTGGCTGCGGCGGCGGCGCGCAGGGCGCGGCGGGATGTGGGCATGACGGATCACTCCTTCGTGGTGTCGGTCTGGTGGTGCGGACGGTGCCCGGGACGGGCGGGGTGGACGGGGACGGTCAGCGCGGTGGCGCGACCGAGTGGCGGAGGACGAGCGGACAGGGCATGAGGTGGCGCTCCCCCGGACCGGAGACGCTGCGCACCCGCTGGACGGCGCGCTCGGCGGCCCAGGCACCCATCTCCCGGTGCGGGAGCTGGACGGTGGTCAGACCCGGCAGCAGGGCGTCGGCGACGGCGACCTGGTTGTCGAAGCCGACCACGGAGACGTCCTCAGGCACCCGCAGGCCGAGCTCGGCGGCGCTCTGGTAGGCCGCCATGGCGAGCCGGTCGGAGAAGCAGAAGACCGCGGTGGGACGGTCGGGCCGGTCGAGCAGGGCGGTGGCCGGTTCGCGCCCGTGGACGGTGTCCGGGCTGGCGGCCGCCACCACCAACGACGGGTCGGGGTCGATCCCGGCCTCGCGCAGCGCCTGCAGGTAGCCCTCGCGCCGCAGCCCCTCGGCGACGAAGCGGTCGTCGGCGACGGTCAGCAGCCCGACACGCCGGTGACCGGCCTGCACCAGGTGCTGCACCGCCGCATGGGCGCCGCCGCGCTCGTCGGGCACCACCGCGTCGACCGGCCGCTCCTCACCCGACGGGTCGTCGGCGGGGACGCCGTCCAGCAGCACGACGGGCAACCGGGGCGGGGTGACCGGCAGCCGCACGCTGCGGTGGAACTCGGCCGCGATGACGAGGGCCTGGATGTGGCGCTGCAGCAGCGCCCGCACCGCGGGCCCCTCCAGGTCGGCGTTGGCGCCGGTGTCGATGAGCATCAGCAGGAAGCCCTGCTCCCAGGCCACCTCCTGGGCGCCGGCCAGCATCTGACCGGCGAACGGGATGGTGGCCACGCCGTCGGCCAGCACGCCGAAGGTCTGGGACTGCCGGGTCTTGAGGCCGCGGGCGACGAGGTTGGGCACGTAGCCCATCTCCTCGGCGACCGCGCGGATGCGCTGGGCCGACTCGGCACGCACGCGGCCGCCGTCCTGGTCGTTGAGGACCAGCGAGACGGTGGAGGGCGAGACCCCCACGCGCTCGGCGATGTCCTTGAGCGTCAGCACTGCGCACCCTTCGTCAAACGTTCGACGTCAATCGATGGACGTCACCTTTCGGCGTCAACGCGATTGACGCAACCGCGTGATCGGATCGTGATCCGACGAGCCCGGTCCGCCGTCGGACGTGGTCTGGCCGACGGCGTGACGAGGCGCTCGCGCACCACCGGGACCGCGGCTGGACCGAGGTCTGGCGCACGTCCCGACGCGGTGGAGGACCCCAGGACGCGGACCGGCCGCGGCTCGTCGGAGCCGCGGCCGGAGGAGGTCGCTGGGCCGGGTGCCCGGCCCGCTGCGGGCGGGCTAGTGACCGCGGTCGATCCACTCCTGGCGGTGCGGGGCCTCCGCGCCGATGGTGGTGGAGTCGCCGTGGCCGGTGTGCACCACGGTCTCGGGCGGCAGGGTGAGCAGCTTCGCGGTGATGGAGTCGATGATCGTCTCGAAGCTGGACCAGGAGCGTCCGGTCGCACCGGGGCCGCCGGAGAACAGGGTGTCGCCGGTGAAGACCACCCCCTCCTCCGGCAGGTGGAAGCAGCAGCTGCCCGGGCTGTGGCCGGGGGTGTGCAGCACGGTCAGGGTGCGACCGGCGACCGAGAAGGTCTGGCCGTCGGCGAGGTCGCCGTCGGGGCCGGCATCGGCGTAGACGGCGTCCCAGAGCATCCGGTCCTCGGGGTGCAGGTGGATCGGCGCCTCGACCTGGTCGAACAGGCTGCCGGCGGCGTCGATGTGGTCGTCGTGGGCGTGGGTGAGCAGGATGGCGGTCACCGTCCGCCCGGCCACCAGGTCGACGATCGCGGTGGAGTCGTGCGGGGCGTCGATGACCAGGCACTCGGTGTCGTCCCCGACCACCCAGACGTTGTTGTCGACGTCCCAGGTGCCACCGTCGAGGGAGAAGGTGCCCGAGGTGACGGTCTTCTCGATCCGGAAGGTCATGCCCGCGCCCCCTCGATCATGACCACCGAGCGCAGCACGTCGCCGGCGTGCATCTTGTCGAAGGCGGTCTCGACGTCGCCGATCCCGATCTTCTCGGTGACGAAGGCCGACAGGTCGATCCGGCCCTGGACGTGCAGGCCGATGAGCATCGGGAAGTCGCGGCTGGGCAGGCAGTCGCCGTACCAGGACGACTTCAGCGCCCCGCCGCGGCCGAACACGTCGAGCAGCGGCAGCGTGATCTCCATGTCGGGGGTGGGCACGCCGACGAGCACCACGGTGCCGGCCAGGTCGCGGGCGTAGAAGGCCTGCCGGTAGGTCTCGGGACGTCCGACCGCCTCGATCGCGACGTCCACGCCGAACCCGCCGGTCAGCTCCTGGATCGCGGCGACCGGGTCGGTCTGGTGGGAGTTGACGGTGTGGGTGGCGCCGATGCCCTCGGCCACCCGCAGCTTGCGGTCGTCGATGTCGACGCCGATGATCGTCGACGCCCCCGCCAGCCGGGCGCCGAGGACGGCGGCGTCACCGACGCCGCCGCAGCCGAAGACGGCCACCGTGTCGCCGCGGGTCACCCCGCCGGTGTTGATGGCCGCGCCGATGCCGGCCATCACGCCGCAGCCGAGCAGGCCGGCCACCTCGGGCGCGGCACCCCGGTCGACCTTGGTGCACTGGCCCTGGGCGACCAGCGTCTTCTCGGCGAAGGCGCCGATGCCGAGGGCCGGGGTGAGCTCGGTGCCGTCGGTCAGCGTCATCTTCTGCCGGGCGTTGTGGGTGTCGAAGCAGTACCACGGACGCCCCCGCCGGCAGGCCCGGCACTGGCCGCACACGGCACGCCAGTTGAGCACCACGTAGTCACCGACCTCGACCTCGGTGACGCCCTCGCCGACCTCGCTCACCACCCCGGCGGCCTCGTGGCCGAGCAGGAAGGGGAACTCGTCGTTGATCCCGCCCTGGCGGTAGTGCAGGTCGGTGTGGCAGACCCCGCAGGCCTGGACGTCCACCACCACCTCGCCGGGACCGGGGTCGGGCACCACGATGGTGGTGAGCTCGACGGGGGCGTCCTTGCTGCGGGCGATCACACCCTGGACCTCGGTGGGCACGTGCATCCTCCTCGACGTCGGGGCGGCTCCGGTGGTCGGCCGGGCTCGACCCCGACTCTAGGGCCGGGGCCGGACGGGTCGCGGCGAGGGTCAGGCGGCCAGCGTGAGGTCCTCGCCGTGGGCCCGGCCCAGGGCGGCGACGACCCCGGTGCGGCGTCCCAGGTACCAGGCGAGGGAGAGCGTGGCGAAGCCGAGCATCGACCCGCCGACCAGGAGCACCGAGATGTCGCCGCTGAGCACCGCCCAGCACAGCCACAGCCCCTGCATCAGCACCGCGACCACCAGGTAGCCCGCGGACACGCCGTCGAGGGACAGCCCGGTGGCGATCACCCGCAGCTGGGCCAGCACGCCGACCAGGGCGGGGACGAAGACGACCGCGGCGAAGGCGACCGGGCCGAGCAGGACGTCGACCGTCAGGCAGGTCGCGGCCAGCCCCAGCGAGCCGAGCACCACCAGCAGCAGCGACCGGCCGCGCGCCCGGCACAGGGTGGCGATGATCAGCAGGGCCACCAGGGCCAGGACCATGTTCGGCACGATCATCGGGGCCGCGCCGATGAGGACGCCGTGACCGGTCCAGGCCAGGCAGTTGCCCATCGACAGCTGCCACAGCAGCAGCGAGCAGCCGGCGGTCTGGCGGTGACGCAGGAGCTTCCACAGCTGAGGGAGCGACGACAGCATCCCCACGGCGGCAGCGAGCCAGCCGAGTGCGGCGACGAGCACGGGCGTAATCCGTTCGCGAAAGAGGTGGTGAGGGGGCCGCCGTGACCGCGTCGTCCGTGCTGGCGGGACGGAGCCTAGGGCCGAACCGACCGCCGCTGCAAAATCGATCCAGATACCGGCGCGTCGGCCTTCCTCAGCAACCTCCGCGCACCCCGGCACACACCGTCGTCAGGCCCCACACCGGCTGCATCGGGTGTGGGGCCTGACGACGGTGTGTGCCGGGTGCGGCGAGCGGGAGGGGCCGGCGATCAGGGGACGGCGAGCGGGTCCAGGTCGGTGCCGGACGGGCCGCTGGTGCCGGGGCGGACGTCCGCGGTCACGGTGGCGTCGGGGTCGACCCGGTGCGCGGTGATCCGGCCGTCGCGGATCTCCTCGGCCCAGTGGCAGGCCACCCGGCGTCCGGGGGCGACCTCACGCAGCTCGGGCACCGTGTCGGCGCACAGCCGCTCCTGGGCGAAGGGGCAGCGGGTGTGGAACCGGCAGCCGGCCGGCGGGTTGGCCGGGCTCGGCAGGTCGCCGGCGAGCAGGATCCGCTCCCGGGCGTCCTCCACCGCCGGGTCGGGCACCGGGATCGCCGACATCAGCGCCAGCGTGTAGGGGTGCAGCGGCTGCTCGTACAGCGCGTCGCTGGGCGCCTCCTCCACGATCACGCCGAGGTACATCACCCCGATGGTGTCGGAGATGTGGCGGACCACCGCGAGGTCGTGGGCGATCACCAGGTAGGTCAGCCCGAGCAGCTCCTGCAGCTCCTCGAGCAGGTTGATCACCTGGGCCTGCACCGAGACGTCCAGGGCGCTGACCGGCTCGTCGGCCACCACCAGCTCGGGGTTGAGCACCATCGCCCGGGCAATCCCGATCCGCTGGCGCTGCCCGCCGGAGAACTCGTGGGGGTAGCGGGCCAGGGCCGAGCGGGGCAGCCCGACCACCTCGAGCAGCTCGGCGGCCCGCTCGACGTGGGCGCGCTCGCCGTTCCCGCCCAGCCGTCCGCGGTCGGCCTCGTCCAGCCCGTGCACCCGCAGCGGCTCGGTGAGCAGGCTCTGCACGCTCTGGCGCGGGTCGAGGCTGGACAGCGGGTCCTGGAACACCATCTGCATCCGCCGGCGGAAGCGGCGCAGCGGCTCCCGCCCGAGCGCGCGCACGTCGGTGCCGTCGAGGACGATGCGCCCGGACGTCGGCTCGTTCAACCGCAGCAGGGCCCGGCCGAGGGTGGACTTGCCGCACCCGGACTCCCCCACCAGGCCGTAGGTGGTGCCGCGGGCGATCCGCAGGCTGACCCCGTCCACGGCCCGCACGTGACCGATGGTGCGGTCGAACACGATCCCGCGCCGGATCGGGAAGTGCACGCGGAGGTCCTCGACCTCCAGCAGGACGTCCTCGCGCCCGGACGTGCCCGCCCCGGTTCCGTCGGTGCCGCTCATCGCGCTCCCTCCAGGTGCTCGGGCGCCCCGACGGGGGCCGGGTGGACGCAGCGCACCAGGTGCTCGACCTCGCCGCTGCGGGGGGCCATCGGCTCCAGCGCCAGATCGGGACGCACGCACCCGTCGGAGGCGTGCCGGCAGCGGGGCGCGAAGGCGCAGGCCCGGTCCCAGCCGACGGTGTCGCGCGGGGTGCCCGGGATCGGCGTCAGCCCCTCCCCGCGCGGGGCGTCCAGCCGCGGGATGGAGGCCAGCAGGCCCTCGGTGTAGCGGTGCCGTGGCGCGGCGAACAGGTCGCGGCGTCCGGCCGACTCGACCACCCGGCCGGCGTACATCACGTTGACCCGGTCGCACAGCCCCGCCACCACGCCGAGGTCGTGGGTGATCATGATCATCGCCGTACCGAGGTCGGCGACCAGCTCCCGCAGCAGCTCCAGCACCTGGGCCTGGATGGTGACGTCGAGCGCGGTGGTCGGCTCGTCGCAGATCAGCAGCCGGGGTCGGCAGGCCAGCGCGACGGCGATCAGCGCCCGCTGCCGCATGCCGCCCGACAGCTGGTGCGGGTACTCCCCCACCCGGCGGCGCGGGTCGGGGATGCCGACCCGGTGCAGCAGCTCGACCGCCTGCTCCCGGGCCTCGGCCCGACCGACCTGCTGGTGGCGTTGCAGCACCTCGGTGATCTGCAGGCCGACGGTGAGCACCGGGTTGAGCGAGCTCATCGGGTCCTGGAAGACCATCGCGATCTCCTTGCCGCGCAGCCGGGAGCGCTCGGCGTCCGGCATCCTCAGCAGGTCGCGGTCGTCGAAGCGGGCGCTGCCGGTGACCCGGGAGGTCCGCGCGGGCAGCAGCCCCATCACCGCCATCGACGTCACCGACTTGCCGCTGCCGGACTCCCCGACGATGCCGACCACCTCACCGGGGTCGACGGTGAAGGAGACGCCGTCCACCGCGCGGGTCGGGGGTCCACCCCGGTGCTGGAAGGTCACCGACAGGTCCTCGACGGCGAGCAGGGGCCCTTCGACAGGCCCAGGGTGTTCGGCCACCGGGGTCACCTCCGCGACTTGGGGTCGAGGGCCTCGCGCAGGGCCTCACCGAAGAGGGTGAAGCCGAGCGCCGTGATGGCGATGCACACGCCGGGCAGCAGGGTGAGGTGCGGGTCGGACTGCAGCCGCTCCTGGCCCTTGACCAGCATCCGCCCCCACTCCGCGACCGCCGGGTTCGGCGCCCCGAGCCCCAGGTAGGACAGCGCGGCCACCTCGATGATCGAGGTCGCCAGGGTGAGCGTGGCCTGCACGATCACCGGGCCGAGCGAGTTCGGCAGCACGTGGCTCATCACCACCGTGCGGCGCCGCAGTCCGAGCGAGGACGCGGCCAGCACGTAGTCCTGGCCGCGCTGGGACAGCATCGAGCCCCGCAGCAGCCGGGCGAAGATCGGCACCTGGGCGGCGGCGATGGCGATCATGATCGCCAGCGGGTTGCGCCCGAGCACCGCGGCCACGCTGACCGCGAGCAGCAGCGACGGGATGGACAGCAGGATGTCGACCACCCGCATCACCAGGGTGTCGACCCAGCCGCCGAAGGCGCCGGCCAGCCCGCCGAGGGCCGCCCCGACCAGCAGCCCGAGGCTGGTCGAGACCACCCCGATGAGCAGGGACTGCCGGGCGCCGTAGAGCAGCTGGGTGAGTAGGTCGGAGCCGAACGGGTCGAGCCCGAGCGGGTGCCCCGGGAACGGGCCGGGGACGTCGGACGGCGTCACCATGGCGATCCACTCGGTGCTGGCCGGCTCGTACGGCGCCAGCAGCGGCGCTGCGGCCGCCACCACGACGAAGGCGAGCACGATCACCGCACCGACGATGGCCGAGGGGTTGCGCCGCAGCCGCTGCACGGCCCCGCGCCACAGGCTGGTCCCCTTCTCGTCGGCGACCGCCGTGCCGCCCATCACCTCCACGAGCGCCGGCGGCCAGGCGGGACGCTCCTGCGCACGGCGGTCCGCGGACCGCTCCACCGAGCCGCTCACGAGGTGCGCATCCTCGGGTCGATGACGCCGTAGAGCACGTCGACCACCAGGTTCACCAGGGCGAAGGTGAGGGCGATGAAGAGGATGAACCCCTGCAGCACGGCGTAGTCGAGGCTGGAGATGGCGTCGAAGAGGTAGCTGCCGATGCCGTTGAAGGCGAACACCGTCTCGGTCAGCACCGCCCCGGCCAGCAGTGCGCCGGTCTGCAGGCCGATGGTGGTGGTCACCGGCAGCATCGCCGGGCGCAGCACGTGCCGGCGGGTGATGAGCCCGCGGGCCAGGCCCTTGGCGTTGGCGGTGCGCACGTAGTCCTCGTGCAGCACCTCCAGCACGCTGGCCCGGGTCATCCGCACCACGATCGCCAGCGGGATCGAGCCGAGCGCGATCGCCGGCAGCACCAGGTGCACCACGGCGTTCCAGGCGGCGTCCCACTCCCGGGTCAGCAGCCCGTCCAGGACGTAGAAGTTGGTGATGTGGGTGGCGTCGATCCGGACGTCCTGGCGTCCCGAGGCGGGCAGCACCGCGAGGAAGTCCAGACCGGGCAGCCCGACGGCGAAGACCAGCTTGAGCAGGTAGGCCAGCACGAACACCGGGATGGTCACCCCCGCCAGCGAGGTGCCGACGGCCAGCAGGTCGAGCGCGCCGCCGTTGCGGCGGGCGGCCAGGTAGCCCAGCGGGATGCCGACGACGACCGCGAACAGCAGCGCCGCCGCGGCCAGCTCGATGGTCGCGGGGAACCGGTCGAGGAAGGTCGGCAGCACCGGCTCGCCGCTGATCGCCGAGGCGCCGAAGTCACCGCGCAGCAGCGATCCGGTGTAGCGCAGGTACTGCTGCAGCAGCGGCTCGTCGAAGCCGTACTGCTCGTTGACCCGCGCGATGGACTCAGGCGTCGCCTTGTCGCCGAGCAGTGCTCGTGCCGGGTCCCCGGGCAGGGCGCGCAACCACAGGAAGAGGAGCACGCTCAGCCCGAAGAGCACCGGCACGAGCAGCAGCAGGCGCCGGATGATGAACCGGGCCATCGATCACTCGGTGATGCTGACGGTGTTCCAGACCTCGTCCTGCACCGGGCTGGCGACGTAGCCCTGGACGTTCTCGGAGAAGGCCAGGGACGGCGCCGGGTGGGCCAGCGGGACGCCGGGCACGAACTCGGCGATGGTGCGGTTGATCTCCTGGTAGGCCGGGATCTGTTCCTCGGCGGTGGGCAGGCCGCGGGCCTCGCGCAGGGCGTCGAAGAGCTCGGGGTTGTCGAAGCCGAACTCGTAGCCCTGCTGGCCGAAGAACGTCCCGACGAAGTTGTCGGGATCGTTGTAGTCGCCGGTCCAGCCGAGGAAGTGGGCGTCACGCGCACCCTGGCCGGCCTCGCCCTGGACCATGTCGAGGTAGTCGGGGCTCCACTGGGCAGCCACCGGCTCGATGGTGATGCCGACCGCCTCGAGCTGGGACTGGATGGCCACGAAGGTGTCCTCCGGGGTGGGCATGTAGGGCCGCGAGACGCCGGTCGGGTAGGCCAGCCGGATGGTCAGGTCCTCCTGGCCGGCCTCGGCCAGCAGGGCCCGGGCCCGGTCGGGGTCGTAGTCGTAGGTGGTGACGTCCTCGGCGTAGCCGTTGACCATCTCCGGCATGAACTGGGTGGCCGGCAGCGTGCCCTCGGGCAGCGTCTGGGAGATCAGCGCGTCCTTGTCGATGGCGTGGGCGATCGCGCGGCGGACGCGGACGTCCTTCATCTCCGGGGTGTTCTGGTTCAGCGCCAGGTAGAGGATGTTGAACGCCGGACGGTTCTGGATCTGGAAGCCGGCGTCCTGCAGCGGCTGCAGGTCGGCCGGCGCGACGAGGTCGTAGCCGTCGATGCTGCCCTGCTGCAGCTCCTGGGTGCGGGCGGTCGGGTCGCTGATGGTGCGGATGATCGCCTGGCTGATGATCGCCTTCTCGCCCCAGTACTCGTCGTAGCGCTCCAGCGTCACCTGCTGGTCGCGCTCCCAGCTGCCGAAGCGGAACGGTCCGGTGCCGGTCGGGTGGGCGGTGGCGTACTCGGAGAAGCGCGGGTCGTCCTCGGTGCCGGCGGTGTCGTCGGCGTTGTGCTGCTCCAGCGCGGTGGGGCTCTGCATCGAGAACGCCGGCAGCGTCATCGCCTGCACGAAGGCGGCGAACGGCGAGGTGAGGTTGATCGTCACCTGCGTCGGGCTCTCTGCGCTGCAGCTCTCGTACAGGGCGGTCTCGTCGCCCTTGTAGCCGCGGAACAGCTTGCCGTAGTAGTAGGTGATGTTGTCGGACTGGTTGATGCCCGTCCAGTTGTACCAGCGCTCGAAGTTGGCGCAGACCGCGTCGGCGTCGAACGGCGTCCCGTCGTGGAAGGTGACGCCCTCGCGCAGCGTGAAGGAGTGGCTCAGGCCGTCGTCGCTGCTGCTCCACTCGGTGGCCAGCAGCGGGGCCAGCTCGGTGGTGCCGGGGACGGTGGAGACCAGGCCCTCGAAGATCTGGCGGGCGACGCGGAAGGTCTCGCCGTCGCTGGCCATGGCCGGGTCGAGCATCACCGGGTCGGAGGAGGCGGCGAAGACGAAGGTGCCGCCCTCGGTGCCCTCGCCCCCGGCGTCGAACTCCCGCTGGCTCTCGGCGCAGGCGGCCAGCCCGCCCACCAGGGCGAGGGACGCCAGCAGCGCCCCCGCTCGACGAAGGATCGATCGCTGCATGTGCTGTCCACCTCGCGGGTCGTGGCCTGACCGCGCTCGGGGGTCGCCCAGCGCGTACGGGAGAACCTAGCGGGGTGACCGCCGGTTGTCGCCACGCTCACCGGATCGTGTCGTGTTCGCAACATTTCTTCACGTCGGCTCCCCACCGGGGGTCGCGGCCCGCTCGGCGTGCCCGTCGGTCCGGACGGCGTCCGGCTCCACCCGGCGGAGGGAGGTCCGCCGGTGCCGGGCCCACCAGCCCGCGCACAGCATCCCCAGCGCGACGGACACCGCCAGCGCCGGCCAGAACGTGTAGCGGAAGTGGTTGGCCGGGGCGATCGGCAGGTACCCCGCGACGTAGGCGAGGGCGGACCAGGCCAGGGCGAGGACGGGCCCCTGCAGCCGGCGTCCGGCTCGTCGGCTGAGCACCACGCAGGCGATGCCGAGGGCGCTCCAGAACCACGGCTTGAACAGCATCGGGAACGTCTCGGCCGCGAAGTCGACGACGTAGTAGCGGGCGATCACGTCGGCGTTGTAGTTCTGCGGCCCGAGGCCGACCGTCTCGGCGTCCCCGCGCCACCCGTAGGGCCACCACTCCAGGGCCGAGCTGAAGAAGTAGTAGCTGAACACGCCCGAGCGGTAGATGAGGTAGCGCACCGGGTGCGGCAGGACGTGCTCCACCCACAGCTCCTGGATGGCCTCGGCGTCCTCGACGGGGGCGAAGAGCTCGGCACCGCCCCGGCCGAAGCAGTGCAGGTAGGAGTCCCAGGCCTCGTCGATCTCGCGGCACCTCGCGCGGGAGCCGAGGATGCGCTCCACCAGCTCCGGCGGGGCGTCGCTGGCCCGCAGCTCCGCCTCCGGCACGCTGAAGGTGACGTCGTCCAGCATCACGGTCGCGAGCGAGGACGTCGGCTGCACCTCCTTCGCGGCGGTGACCCCGCGGTCCAGCAGCGAGCTGGAGGCGCCGAGCACCAGCAGCGCCACCAGGCTGGCCGCCGTCAGCCGGACCCAGCGCCGCCCGTCACCGGCCCGGTAGAAGCGCTTCCACACCACCTGAGCCAGCAGGACCCCCAGGTAGACCGCGATCGGCACCAGCGCGAACACGGCGTTCTTGCGCACCGCGGTGGCATAGCTGAGCAGCACCAGCGCCGGCAGCACGAGGATCCAGGTGCGGCGGCGGCGGACGTCGATGAAGAACAGGCACAGGCAGCCCGCGAGCAGCGCGACCGCCATCTGGGTGTCCTTCCACAGCACCGCGGTCTGCCCCAGCACCCACGGCGCGAGCGGCAGCAGCAGCAGCCACAGCGTCCAGCGCCGGTGACCGGTGGCACGGTGCACGAGCAGCACGGACGCCCACACGGTGAGGAGGAGGACGCCGGTCTGCAGGCGGAACAGCGAACCGACGTCGCCGGTGAGGTCGATCAGCAGCTCCCACAGCGCGCTCATCACCGGCGGGTGCCAGTCGTTGTAGGGGACCTCGCCGAGCGCCTGCCGTGCCTGGTAGACGACATCGACGTTGGCCCGTCCCGGCGCGCTGAGCAGCAGCATGAAGGCGCCCTGGACGGCCAGCACCACGGCGCAGACCACCGCCCAGGCCGCGCGGGGGCGCAGCAGCGCGTCGAGCCGCGCCAGCAGGGTGCTCACCGGACCTCCTCCGTCGGGACGGCGTCCGGTTCGCGCTGGTCGCGGAAGACCCAGGTGCGGTAGGCCCAGAACCGGAACAGCAGCCCGAGGACGAACCCGATGACGTTGGTCGAGATGTTGAACGAGACCGGGTCCTGCAGCCCGAGCAGGTACCAGCTGACCCCAGCCGGGATGAGCACGATGACCATCGAGGCCAGGTTGACCAGCAGGTAGAGCCCGACGCTGCGCAGCGAGGAGCCGGTCTCGCGGTGGCCGTAGGTCCACCAGCGGTTGCCGGCCCAGGCGAGCACCATCGCGACGAGGAAGGCGATCGACTTGGCCACCAGCGGCGCGTCCGGCAGCAGCGCGGGGACCGGGCCGAGCCCGTAGACCAGGAGGTTCGACAGCCCGGTGTCCACCACGTAGGTGAGCCCGCCGATGACGCCGAAGCGCCAGACCTCGGTGGCCAGGGCGCGCCAGCGGCGTTCAGCCACGGGGCTGCGGGACCGCGGTGCTGCTGCGCTCGACGCCGGGACGCTCCGGGGAGGGTGCGGGTTCGAGCACCTCCAACGTGCCGCGGTCGGTCGTCGGGTGCAGCTGCAGGTAGGCCAGCCGCGCCGCCTCCCGACGGGCCCGGCGCAGGCCGTCCAGCACCAGCCCGACGCTGCCCAGCAGGAAGGCCAGGATCATCAGCGCCGAGGCGAGGATCGCGGTCGGGAACCGCGGCACCAGCCCGGTCTCGGCGTACTCGGCCACCACCGGCACCCCGAGCGCCAGCGAGAGGACCGCGACGAGGAACGACAGCGCGCCGTAGAAGACCGCCGGCCGCTCGTGGCGCACCAGCTCGAACAGCAGCCCGAGGATGCGGAACCCGTCGCCGAAGGTGGACAGCTTGGACTCGCTGCCCTCGGGCCGGTCGCGGAAGCCGACCGGGTACTCGGTGCACGGCAGCCGCAGCGACATCATGTGCACGGTGAGCTCGGTCTCGGTCTCGAAGCGCTTGCTGATCGCCGGGAACGACTTGACGAACCGGCGGGAGAAGACCCGGTAGCCCGACAGCATGTCGGTCACCCGGTCGCGGAACAGGGCGCTGGTCAGCCAGTTGAACATCCGGTTCCCCGCCTCGTGCCCCGGCCGGTAGGAGGACGTCTCCTGGGTCTCGGTGCGCACGCCCAGCACGTGGTCGTAGGGACCCCGTAGCAGCAGGTCGATCATGGCCGGCAGGTCGGCGGCCTCGTAGGTGTCGTCGCCGTCGATGGTGACGTAGATGTCGGCGTCGACGTCGGCGAAGGCGCGCCGGATGACGTTGCCCTTGCCCGCGCGGCTCTCGCTGCGCACCACCGCACCCGCCTGGCGAGCCTGCTCGGCGGTGGCGTCGGTGCTGTTGTTGTCGTAGACGTACACCGTCATCCCGGGCACGGCGGCCCGGAGGTCGCGCACCACCTTGGCGACGGTGAGCTCTTCGTTGTGGCACGGCACGATGGCGGCGATGCGCAGGCCGGCGCGTGGGTCGTGAGGCGACATCCGGGGTCCCTGCTCGTGGTCGGTCGGGGTGGGAACGGGCTCAGGATAGGGCGCGGGGTGCAGGGCGGGATCCCGACGCGCGGCCGGTCCGCCCGGGCGGTCCGTGCTCACAGCACCACCAGGGCGTCGCGGTGGACGACCACGCGGGCGTACTCGGCCCCGCGCTCCTCGACCAGGTCGCCGGTGCGCTGCCCGATCATCTGCGGCAGGTCGGCGGCGTCGTAGCTGACCAACCCGCGGGCCACCACCGCGCCGTCGGGGCCGACCAGATCGACCGGCTCGCCGGCGGTGAAGCTGCCGTGCACGTCGGTGATGCCGGCCGGCAGCAGGCTCGCCTTGCGCTGGGTCACGGCCTGCACCGCCCCGGCGTCCAGCACCAGGCTGCCCTGGGCGTCGGAGACGTGGGCCAGCCAGAGCAACCGGGTGGGACGGCGGCGTCCGGTGGCGGCGAAGGCGGTGCCGACGTCCTGCCCGGCCAGCGCGGCCGCGGCGTCGTCGGCGGCGCCCAGCAGGGCCGGGATGCCGGCCGAGGTGGCGATCCGGGCCGCCTCCAGCTTGGTGACCATGCCGCCGGTGCCGACGGCCGAGCCACGGCGGGAGATGTCGATCCCGGTCAGCGCGCCGACGTCGACGACGTCGCGCACCCGCTCGGCACCCGGGGTCTCGGGGTGGGCGGTGTAGAGGGCGGGCACGTCGCTGAGCAGCACCAGGGCCTCGGCGTGCACCAGGTGCGCCACCAGCGCGGCCAGCCGGTCGTTGTCGCCGAAGCGGATCTCCTTGGTCGCCACCGTGTCGTTCTCGTTGACGATCGGCAGCACGCCGAGCTCGAGGAGCTTGGCCGCGGTGCGGTAGGCGTTGCGGTACTTGCTCTGCACCGTGACGTCCTCGACGGTGAGCAGCACCTGCCCGACGGTGATCCGGTGGCGGGCGAAGCGCTGCATGTACTGCTCCACCAGCAGCCCCTGGCCGACCGCGGCCGCCGCCTGCTGGGTGGCCAGGTCGCGCGGGCGCCGGCGCAGCCCGAGCGGTGCCAGCCCGGCCGCGATCGCACCGGAGGAGACCAGGACGACCTCCCGGCCCTGCTGCCGGACCCCGGCCAGGGCATCCACCAGCCGGGCCACCCGGTCGAGGTCGAGGCGGCCGTCGGGGCTCGTCAGCGAGGACGACCCCACCTTGACCACCACCCGGCGGGCGGCGGCGATCTGGTGCCGGGTGTCGGCTGCCCGCCCTTCGACAGGCTCAGGGCGCCGGGGTGCGGGCTCCGGGCGCTGGGGCCGGGTTGCTGCCCCTGCGGCCGGTGCGTCGGTGGCGCCGTCACTCATCGTCGTCCTCGAGCTCGCGGCGGGCGTGGTACTCGGCGTCCTTGGCCCGGCGGCGCTGGGCGGCCGGCCGGTCGCTCTCCAGCCGCTGGTCCTCACCGCGGCGGCTGAGGATCTCCGCACCGACCTCGACCTGGGGGGCGAAGTCGAAGACGACGGCGTCCTCGCCGCCGATCGCCACCGCGTCGCCGGCCCGGGCGCCGAGCTCGAGCAGCCGGTCCTCGATGCCGATCCGGTTCAGCCGGTCGGCGAGGTAGCCCACCGCCTCGGGGTTGTTGAAGTCGGTCTGGCGGACCCACCGCTCCGGCTTCGTCCCCCGCACCCGCCACACGTGGCCGCCCTGCCCGTCGCCCTGGCGGTCGACGGTGAACTCCGCGCCCCCGCCGCGGACGGGATCGGGCCGCAGCACGATCCGCTGCGGCTCCGGCGCCGGCTGGGTGGCGCGACGCCGGCGGACCAGCTCGGCCATCGCGAAGGTCAGCTCGTTGAGCCCCTGCCCACTCATCGTCGAGACCACGAACACCGGCCAGCCGCGGGCGGCGACGTCCTCGCGGACCAGCTCGGCGAGGTCGGCGCCGTCGGGGACGTCGGCCTTGTTGAGCACCACCAGCCGCGGCCGGTCCTCCAGCCCGCCGTGCGCGGCCAGCTCGCCCTCGATCACGTCGAGGTCGGACAGCGGGTCGCGGCCCGGCTCGTAGGTGGCGGTGTCGATGACGTGCACCAGCGCCGCGCAGCGCTCGACGTGGCGCAGGAAGTCGTGACCCAGCCCGCGTCCCGCGCTGGCGCCCTCGATCAGCCCGGGCACGTCGGCCACGGTGAAGGTGGTCTCCCCCGCCACCACCACGCCGAGGTTCGGCACCAGGGTGGTGAACGGGTAGTCGGCGATCTTGGGACGGGCCCGCGAGATGGCCGCGACCAGCGAGGACTTGCCGGCGCTGGGGAAGCCGACCAGGCCGATGTCGGCCACCACCTTGAGCTCGAGCTGGATGCGGCGCCCGTCGCCCTCCTCCCCGAGCAGGGCGAAACCGGGTGCCTTGCGGGTGCTGGAGGCCAGCGCGGCGTTGCCGAGCCCGCCGCGTCCGCCCGCGGCCACCACCAGCTCCGCCCCGGCACCGGTGAGGTCGGCCAGCACCTCGCCGGTGTCGGCATCGCTGACCACGGTGCCGTCGGGCACGCCGAGCACGACGTCCTCCCCGCGCGAGCCGTTCTGGTGGTCACCGCGTCCGGGCTGGCCGTTCTGGGCCCGCCGCACGGACTGGCGGTGGTACTCCACCAGCGTGGTCAGGCCGGGGTCGACGCGCAGCAGGACCGACCCGCCGTCACCGCCGTTGCCCCCGTCGGGACCGCCGAGCGGCTTGAACTTCTCGCGGTGCACCGAGGCGCAGCCGTGCCCTCCGTTGCCGCCCTGCACCTGCAGGGTCACGCGGTCGACGAAGCTGGGGATCGCCATCACGGCCTCCTGGGGTCGGTGGTGCCGGACGGCGCGGGCCGTCCGGGTCGGGTCGGGGAGGTGGTCGGAGGTGTGCTCACCGGTCGTCCCCGTCGTCCTGCTGGGCGAGCACCCACTCCCGCATGCCGGGGCGGCCGAAGACGACCACCCCGCGCTCGGGGCGGGCGACGGTGCCGCGCCGGCGCAGCTCGTCCACCGCCCAGGAGATCTCGCTGCTCGAGCCGCGACCCAGGGCGGTCGCCAGCTCGCGCATCCGCAGCCGGCCACCGGCCCGGGCCAGCTCGACCAGCGCCGAGCGCCCCAGCGGCGGGGCGGCGTTCCAGGCGCCCTGGAAGTAGGCCTCGATCTGCGGGCCGGCCGCTCTGACACCCTCGGCCACCACGTCGGCGTCGATGAGGTCATCGCGGCGCAGCTCCCAGAACGCCTGCCCGTACTCCTGGATGAAGGCCGGGTAGCCGCCGGAGACGGTGACCGCCTCGGCCAGCGCCTCCGGTGTCCAGCGCCCGCCGGCCTCGTGCACCGGCAGCAGGAAGGCGTCGCGCGTGCTGTCCTCGTCCAGGTAGCCCAGCTCGAGCGTGCGGTAGACCCGCTCGGCGTGGCTGGAGGACCGGCCGACCTTCTCCACGGTGTCGGGCAGCCCCGCGAAGCACAGCAGCAGCGGCGGCTTGTCGCCGTCGCGCTCCCCGATCAGCGAGACCAGCTCGGACAGGTTGACCAGGCTGGCCTGGTCGGCGTACTGGGTCTCGTCGACCAGCAGGGCCAGCCCGAGCCCGCCGCGCCGGCAGACCTCGGTGGTGGCGTCCACCAGCTCCTGCATGAAGGCGGTGTCGGTCAGCCCCGGGGACTCCGGCCGCAGCTCACGCTCGACCTCCAGACCGCCGACGGGGGTCGAGATCGCGGCGCGCACCACCCGGCCGTGGGCGTCGGCGAAGTCGGGCGGACGCTGCAGCGCCTCCTGCACCGCGGCCCGGACCCGCTCCATCAGCGGCTCCCGGGCACTGGTCTGGCAGCGCACCCGCACCGCGAGCCCGCCCTGGCGCAGGGTGTCCTCGGCGAACTGCTTGAGCAGCGAGGTCTTGCCGACCCCGCGAACGCCCTGCAGGATCAGCTGGCGCTCCTGGGTGTGGCCGAAGACCCCGACGTCGGTCAGCATCCGCCGCCAGGTGCGCAACTCGCGGTCGCGGCCCTCCAGCCGGAAGGGGCTGGTCCCCGCGCCGGGGAAGAACGGACCGGCCATGAACAGCACTCTACCCCAATAACCTAAAACCCGAAGATTTTAGGTTATTGAGGTACAGCGGGAGTCAGCTGGCGACGGCGTCGCGCTCGAGGATGTTGACCACCCGGCGCCCGCGACGGGTACCGAACTCGACGGTGCCCGGACGCAGCGCGAACAGGGTGTCGTCCCCACCACGGCCGACGTTGTCACCGGGGTGGAAGTGGGTGCCGCGCTGGCGGACGATGATCTCGCCGGCGTTGACGTCCTCGCCGCCGAAGCGCTTCACACCGAGCCGCTGGGCGTTGGAGTCGCGCCCGTTACGGGTGGACGACGCGCCCTTCTTGTGTGCCATTGCTTGTCTCCCTCAGCCCTTGATCCCGGTGACCTTGACCTGCGTGTGGCGCTGGCGGTGGCCCTGGCGCTTGCGGTAGCCGGTCTTGTTCTTGTACTTGAGGATGCGGATCTTCGGACCCTTGGTCTCGGCCAGCACCTCTGCGGTCACCGTGGCCTTGTCCAGGGCACCCTTGTCGGTGGTGACGGTCTCACCGTCGACCAGCAGCAGGGGCTGGAGCTGGAGCTCGGCCCCGGCCTCGTCCGCCACCTTGTCGATGGTGACGACGTCGCCGACGGCCACCTTGTGCTGGCGTCCGCCACAGCGCACGATCGCGTACACGACTGACCTTCTCTCTTCTCACGTCTGGGCTCGGTGCCGGCTGACCGCCGGGGCCGCCGCGGAGCGGGGCCACGCAGAGCAGGAGGCAAGCACCGAGGGGCTACTTTACGCGTCACGGGGGACGAGGGTCAAACACGCGCTGGGACGGCTGCGCCCCGGCGTTGCCGTTAGCCTACTACCCGGCGCTGGAGCCTGAGTCGCACCCAGACCCCCCGTACGAGGAGCAGACCCGACCGAATGCCACGACTGTCCGTCATCGCCACGTTCTACTCGATCGAGTCCATCGTCGCCCACACCCTGACCAGCCTGAGCCGGGCTGCCACCCCCGACATCGAGTTCATCCTCGTCGACGACTGCTCCCCCGACGGCACCTACGACGAGCTCACCCGGTTGGTCGAGCGGGTGCCGAACGCCACGCTGCTGCGCAACGAGCACAACCTGGGCATCTCCGCCACCCGCAACCTGGCCCTCTCCCGCGCCCAGGGTGACTACATCTGCTACCTCGACGGCGACGACTTCGTGGCCCCCGACCACTACACCTCGATGATCGCCGCGATCGAGGAGCTGGGGGTCGACTTCGTCCGGGCCGACCACGTCCGGGTGCACGGGCGTCGGCGGCAGGTGCACCGGATCCCGCACGGACCGCGCCGGGTGCCCGACTCGCCGCGCAACGGCATCCTGCCGGTGAACCTCTCCACCTCCATCGACGTGCCCCAGCCCTGGACCGGGATCTACTCGCGCCGGCTGCACGACGAGCTCGACGTGCTGCGCTTCGACGAGAGCCTGCGCACCGCGGAGGACCGCGAGCAGATGTGGCGGCTCTACCTGGCCGCCGACTCCTTCGCCGTGGTCGGGCTGACCGGGCAGTTCTGGCGCCGGGAGGTGACCTCCTCCCTCACCGCCATCACCGACGACCGGCAGTTCGACTTCATCCCCTCCTACGAGAAGGTGCTCGCCGCCGTCCGCGCCAACCCGGACTTCCTCCGGTTCGAGCCCAAGGTGGCCCGGACCTACCTGGCGATGCTCTCCTTCCACCTCACCAAGCCCGAGTACAGCCACGCGCTCAAGGCCGAGCTGCGCCGGCGGGCCCACCAGTCGCTGACCGTGCTGTGGGACGACGCCTTCGCCGAGCAGTACGCGCTGCAGTCCCCCGACCGTCGCCACGTCCTGTCCAAGGTGGGGGTGCCCGCATGACCGAGCAGATCGTCGAGCCCCGTCCGAGCGCCCGCCCGCGTCCGACCGTCCAGCTCTGCCTCGCCTCCACCCTCTACGGCACGGTGACCCTGACCGCGCTCGCCGACTCCGGCCAGCTCGGTCGACCCGACCGGCGGGTGCTGGTGCTGAGCAACAACTCCGCCCACCCCGAGACGTCGCCGCGACTGGTCGACCAGCCCGACTTCGACCACCTCGCCCGCCACTTCGACGAGGTGGTCGACTACAACGCCTGGATCACCCCCCTGCACCCGTCGGCCTGGCGCCCCCGCGAGGAGGAGCTGCTGATGTGGGAGCGCGCCGCACGCCAGGCCTGGGGCATCGGCGAGGCGGAGGTGCAGATCGTCTGCGAGAGCATCCAGGCCCCGCCGGCGACGACGGTCTGCCGGATGTTCCCCGACGCCACCATCGACGTCTACGCCGACGGCCTGATGAGCTACGGCCCCACCCGGGACCGGCTGGGGGCGACCGTCGGCACCCGGATCGACCGGGTGCTGCACCTGGACCTGGTGCCGGGGCTGCGCCCGCTGCTGCTCTCGGAGTGGGGGGCCCGCACCGAGGTGGTCGACACCGCGGCCTTCCGGGCCGTGGTGGCTGGTCTGGGCGAGCACCTCGCGCTGCCGGTGCCTGCGGACGAACCGGTGGCGCTGGTGCTGGGGCAGTACATGAGCGACCTCGAGCTGATCACGCTGGAGGAGGAGACCGACCTCCACCTGCGCCTGCTCGCTCTGGCCGCCGAGGCGGGCTTCGGCACCGTCGTCTTCAAGCCGCACCCGAGCGCGGGCTCGGCCATGATCACGCCGCTGCAGCGCCGCGCCGAGGAGCTGGGGGTGCGGCTGGTGGTCTTCGACGAGCCGATCATCGCCGAGGTGCTGTACGAACGCCTGTCGGTGGGCCTGGTGCTCAGCGCGTTCTCCACCGCGCTGATGACGGCGGCCAACCTCTACGGCGTCCCGGTGGCCAGCCTCGGCACCGACACCCTGCTGACCGTCCTGCGGCCCTACCAGAACAGCAACCGCATCCCGCTGACGATCATCGACCAGCTGGTCCCGCAGTCGGTGGCCGACCTGCGTCGCGCCGACCGGCCCGGCGCCGAGGACCTCGCGCCGCTGCTGACCGCGGTGGCCCACGCCATGCAGCCCGGCCACACCGAGCACCTGCGTCCGGCGGCGGTGCAGTTCCTCCGCGAGAACTACCCGGCCTACAAGCGCTACTTCTACAAGCGGCGGCTGCTGGCCGCCGAGCTCCCCGGTCCCCAGCGCACACCGGTGCAGCGCGTCCTGCTCGAGGCCGGTCAGGCCGACCACCCCCGGATCCGCGAGGCCGTCAGCCGCGCTCGCAAGGTCTACCGCCGGATCCGCCGTGCCCGTCGCTGACCGCACCACCGCCCCGCGCCACACCGCCGGCGAGTCGGCGGCCCGCCCGCGGGCGGCGCGGTGGTGGTGGCTGGCCTGGCCGCTGCTCGGTCTCCTGCTCGGTGCGGTGCGGGCGCCGGTGTTCAGCCTCAACGGCGACGTCCGCTACACGCTGGGGGCGCTGCACACCACCGCCGCGACCGGATGGTCGCCGGCGGAGGTCTGGGCCCACCGGCCGATGACGAACCGGCTCCTGATGGCGGCGGTGGACGCGGTGACCTGGGGCGAGCCCGCCACCCGTGAGGTGCTCTGGCTGCTGGCCGGCGGTCTGCTGTGCGGGGTGGCCGCGGCCTGCCTGGCGCATGCGCTGCGCTCCCACCTGCCCGACGCGCAGGCCGCCGCGCTGGCGACCGGGGTGCTCGTCGCCCTCGTCTGGGCCCCGCAGCGTGACGTCTGGCAACCGGAGTGGTCGGCCAGCGCGCTGGCCGTGGCCGCCGTCGCCGCGGGTCTGGCCCGTGCGCGCTGGGGCGTGCCGCTCGCCGCGGTGCTGCTCGCCGCGACCGCGCTGATGAAGTACACCACCGCCACCACCGCCCTGGTGGCCCTGCTCGTGCTGGCCCTGGTGCAGCTGCGCCGCGCGGTCGTGGTCGCGCTGCTGACCGGGGTGGTGGGGTTGGTCGTGCTCGGCGTGCAGTTCGCGCTGGTGCCGGTGGAGTGGACCTGGTTCACCGAGCTGGGCGCGCTCAACAGCGAGTTCAGCGCCCAGTGGTGGTGCCAGACCGGTGAGAGCTGGGGCAGCTGCCCGCCGCAGTCCCTGCTGGCCACGATGGGGCTGCTCAGCCCGCTGCTGCTGGTCTGGCCGGCGGCGATCGGCGTCCTCGTCCTCCGGCTGCGCGGCGCCGCCCGGCGGGTGGCGCTCGTCGTCCCGGCGGCGGCCGTGCTGCTGGTCGGCGCCGGCGTGGTCGTGCAGGCGTCCTGGTACAGCTACCAGCTCGACGCGCTGCCGGTGCTGGCCGCCGGGTGGGTGGCCTGGGCGGTGGCGGCCAGCCCCTGGCCCGCACGGGTGGTGCTGGGTCTGGGCACGCTGGTGGCCGCGGTGTCCACCTGGTGGCTGATGACGCCCCCACTGGAGGTGCGTGAGGAGGCGCCGCCGGTGCTCGGGGTGCTGCCGCGCACCGAGCTGGCCTACTGGGGGCAGGTCGTGCTCGTGGTCGTCCTGCTGGTGGTGGCGGTCGGCGTGGCGCTGGCCGGCACCCGACGGGCGTCCGCGCCGCACCCGGCAGCCGCCGGTCGCGCCCGGCCGCGCGTCGCGGTGGGGGTCGCGACCGCGGTCGTCGTGATCGGGCTGGCGGGGGCGCTGCTGCCGAGCATGCCGTTCTCCTACGGCTTCCAGCTCGGCGGCTACACCCCCGAGAGCGAGAAGGAGCGCCGCCAGCAGGGGCTGGAGCAGATCGCCGAGATCGACCAGCGGATCGGGCCCGACGCCCCGGTCGTCTACCTCGCCTTCGGCGAGGACAGCTACCTGTTCGGCCACCCCACGTACTGTCGGTACGCCGCGGCGACCTACCTGCAGCGCAACCTGTGGGCCGACACCGAGGGGCTGCGGGGCTTCGCGGAGAACCTCGCCTGTCTGGAGGACCCACGGGCGGAGTACGTGGTGATCAACGACCACTGGATGAAGCTCGAGCGCGACCGGGCGCAGACGACCCGGGAGGCCATCGAGCGCTGGTTCGACTGCGGGCGCGACGTGGGTACCAGCTCGTGGCGGGTCTGCCCCCGCCGAGACGGCTGATCGGACGGAGAGGCACGTGGTGACGTCGAAGGATGGGCTCGTCGCGCCGGCGCGGACCTGGATCGGTCTCGTGCTGCTCGCGGTGCCGGTGGCGGTCCTGGCGGTGGCCGGGTGGCAGCGCCGGTGGATGGCCGACGACGGGATGATCAACGTCCGGGTGGTGCACCAGGTGCTGGCCGGCAACGGCCTGGGGTTCAACGCCGCCGAGCGGGTGGAGGTGACCACCAGCACGCTGTGGCTGTGGCTGCTGGTGCTCGCCCAGGCCGTCACCCCGATGAGCGAGACCTCGGTGCTCGCGGTGGGTCTGGGCTGGGTGCTGACCCTCGGCGGGCTGGTGGCCGGGACCCTGGCCGGGGTGCTGTGGTACCGCGACCGCGGGCGGGGCGCGCTGCTGCTGCCCTTCGGGACGCTGCTGGTGGCGATGGTGCCGCCGGTGTGGGACTTCACCACCAGCGGCCTGGAGACCGGTCTGACCTTCGCCTGGATCGGCTGCAGCCTGCTCGCCCTCAGCTGGCGGCTCTCGGCCCGTCCCGACCTGCCGGCCTGGCGCCCGCTGTGGGTGCCGGTGCTGATCGGGCTGGCGCCCCTGGTGCGTCCCGACCTCACCCTGATGGGCGCGATCTTCGGGCTGGCGCTGGTGCTGCAGAACCCCCGACGCCTCTCCTCCTGGTGGGCCACCCTGCTGGCCGCGCTGGTGCTGCCCGCGGCCTGGCAGCTGTTCCGGATGGGCTACTTCGCCTCTCTGGTGCCGAACACCGCGCTGGCCAAGGCGGCCGGGGACGCGGAGTGGCAGCGTGGGACGACCTACTTCCTCGACCTCTTCGGCCGCTACGGGCTGCTGCTGCCGGGCGCGCTGATCGCGCTGCTGGTGCTCGCCCGCGCCCTCGACACCGTGCTCACGGGCCGCGACCTGGGACGCACCGCGCTGGCGCTGGCGCCGCTGGTCGCCGCCGTGCTGCACGGGCTGTACGTGATCCGGGTGGGTGGTGACTTCATGCACGGCCGGATGCTGCTGCCGGCGCTGTTCGCGCTCGCGATGGCGGCGCCGGTGGTGGCGGTGCGGCTGCGGAGCCGGGTGCTGGTCGGCGCCTTCGCGGTGGTCGCGGTGAGCAGCCTGGTGAGCGGGTTGTTCCTGCGCTTCCCAGCCTTCGAACGCTGGGACGAGGCGACCGGCATCGCCGACGAGCGGGCCTACTACCTGGCCCGCATCCCCAGCCACCGGTCGGTCTCGGTGCAGGACTGGCAGGGCTCGGGCTGGTACGAGCGTGGGCTGGAGCACCGCCAGGCCGCCGCGCAGGGCCGGTCCTACTACTCCGACCGCACCCTGCGGCTCCCCGCGGCGGCGGGGATGGGCGTCATCACCACCGAGGACAACATCGGGCTGACGGCCGTCGTGGCCGGCACCGACGTCTTCATGGCCGACCGCCACTCGCTGGCCGATGCGGTGCAGTCGCGGATGGAGGTCGTCCCGGAGCCGGGCTCGCGGGTCGGGCACTCCACCACTCCCCCGGACTGGCGCCGCGCCCGCTACGCCGCGCCGCGCGTGGACGACCCGCCGGAGGTGCGGGCGGCCCGCTCGGCACTGGCCTGCGGTGACCTCGCCGAGCTGCAGGACGCCGTCTCGGCGCCGCTGACCGTGGAGCGGTTCTGGGACAACGTCGCCGCCGCGCCGCGGCTCACCTTCCTCGACGTGCCCGCCGACCCGGTGGCCGCACGGGCGGCGTTCTGCCAGCCGCCCGGACCGGGAGCAGCCACCCGCGGCTGATCCCGGCCGACCGGCGCCGCTCAGCCGGCCGTCGGCCCCTGCTCCTGCTCCTGCTCGTCGCGGGTGTCGCTGGCCGGCTCCGGCGTCTCCGGCTCCGAGGTGGTCTCCCCGGTCGCGGCGTCCGCCACACCGGGCAGCGGCGAGGTCTCGGCGACCGGGTCGGCTGCGGACGGGTCCCCGACGACCTCGGCGGTCACCGGATCCGCCACGGGCTCCTCCTCCGTCGCGCCGACCGGCTCGGCGTCGGTGGCCCCGGCGACGGCCGGCTCGGGCGTCGGCTCAGCCACGACCGGCTCGGCGGGTGCCGGCTCGCCGGCCTCGGCGGTGGCGGGCTCGGCGACGGGCAGCGCCGGCTCGTCCGAACCGGCGGCCGTCTGCGGGGCGTCCGCAGGTGCCGTCCCGGCGTCCTCGGAGTCGTCCCTGGGGTGGCCGTCCTTGTGCATGGCGGCGTAGACGTCCTGCGGGCCGCCGTTGCGCTTCACCGGCTCCTCGGGCTGCTCGCCCTTCTTGCCGCGTCCACGGCCGCCCTTGTTGCGGCTGCTGCGACCCTTCCGGGACGTCCGCTCGCCCCCGTCGGCGGCGTGCTGGCTCTGCACCGGCGTCTCGTAGGTGTGGTAGCCCAGACCGTCGCAGTGCTCGCACGGCTCGGTGAACGCCTCGGCCAGCCCCGTGCCGATCTTCTTCCGCGTCATCTGCACCAGACCGAGGCTGGTCACCTCGGCCACCTGGTGCCGGGTGCGGTCGCGACCCAGGCACTCCACCAGCCGGCGCAGCAGCAGCTCGCGGTTGCTCGGCAGCACCATGTCGATGAAGTCGATGACGATGATCCCGCCGATGTCGCGCAGCCGGAGCTGGCGGACGATCTCCTCCGCCGCCTCCAGGTTGTTGCTGGTCACCGTGGTCTCGAGGTTGCCGCCGGAACCGGTGAACTTGCCGGTGTTGACGTCGATCACCGTCATCGCCTCGGTGCGGTCGATGATCAGCGACCCGCCCGAGGGCAGGAACACCTTGCGGTCCAGCGCCTTGGCGATCTGCTCGTCCAGCCGGTGCGCGGCGAAGACGTCGCCCTTCTCCTCGGAGTCCCAGCGCTGCAGCCGGTCGGCCAGGTGCGGGGCCACGTGGCCGACGTAGCTCTCGACCGTCTCGTAGGCGTCGTTCTGCCCGGCGTTGCCGTCGACCACCAGCGAGGAGAAGTCCTCGGTGAAGAGGTCGCGGACGATCCGCAGCGTCAGGTCGGGCTCGGCGTAGAGCAGCTGCGGGGCGCTGCCGGAGCGGATCTTCTTCTCGATCTGCTCCCACTGCGCCTTGAGCCGGTTGACGTCGCGGACCAGCTCGTCCTCGCTGGCCCCTTCGGCGGCGGTCCGCACGATGACGCTGGCCTCGTCGGGCACCAGCTCGCCGAGGATGGCCTTCAGCCGCTTGCGCTCGTTCTCGGGCAGCTTGCGCGAGATCCCCGACAGGTGGCCACCCGGGGAGTACACGACGTAGCGGCCGGGGATCGAGACGTGGTTGGTCAGCCGGGCGCCCTTGGCCCCGACCGGGTCCTTGGTGACCTGCACCAGGACGGTCTGGCCGGACTTCAGCACCTTCTCGATCTGCCGGTCGGACTTGGCCGCGCCGTGGGCGTCCCAGTCGACCTCACCGGCGTAGAGCACCGCGTTGCGGCCGCGGCCGATGTCGACGAAGGCGGCCTCCATCGAGGGCAGCACGTTCTGCACGCGGCCCAGGTAGACGTTGCCGATCAGCGAGGTGGCGCTCTCCCGGTCGACGTAGTGCTCGACCAGGACGCCGTCCTCCAGCACGGCCAGCTGGGAGAGGTCGTCGCGCTGGCGGATCACCATCGTGCGCTCGACCGACTCCCGGCGGGCCAGGAACTCGGCCTCGCTGAGGATCGGGGTGCGACGGCGGCTGCTCTGCCGGCCCTCGCGCCGGCGCTGCCGCTTGGCCTCCAGCCGGGTCGACCCGTCGATGCCGGTGATCTGGTCGCTAGCGGTCTTCTCCCGCGAGGTTCGCCGCGGCTCGCGGACGCGGACCACGGTGTCGCTCGGGTCGTCGTCGCTGCCGGAGGCGTCCTCACCGCGGCGACGCCGACGCCGGCGCCGGCGCCGTCCGGAGGACTGCTCGCCGGAGTCCTCCTCGCCCTCGCCGTCCTCGGCGCCCGTCTGCTGGGCGGTCCGGCCGTCGTCGCCGTCCTCGCCCTCCTGGTCGGCCGGCTCGTCGTCGCCGTCCTCGTCGTCGTCGGTGTCGCCGTTGTCGTTGTCGTTGTCGTTCTCGCCCGCGCCACGGCGGCGGCGCCGACCGCCCCGGCGACGACGACGGCGGCGCGGCTGGTCGTCGTCCTCATCGGTCTCGGCGGTGCCCGCCCCCGCCGGCTCCTCGTCCTGGTCGGTGGCCTCGGCGGCGGTCTCCGGCGTCGTCGGCTCGTCGTCGGCCGTCTCGGCGGAGCCGTCACGGTCGGCCTGGTCGAAGACCGCCCGGACGGCCACGCTCAGCGGGTCGACCTCATCGCCGTCCTGGCTGTCCTCGACGGCGTCGGGCGCGGGATCGGCGGGGGTGGCGAAGGGGTTGGCCACGCCGGCGGTCGGACGGCGGCGGCGTCCGCGGGTGCGGGTCGGCGGCTCGACCGGCTCGGTCTCCTCCGGCGCGGGGGTGGCGGCGGCCGCGTCCTCGGTGGCGCTGGTCCCGGTGGCGCCCGGCTCGGCGGCGCTGGTCTCGGTGGGGGCCGTCGTGGCGGGAGCGGTCTCGTCCTCGGTGGCGGCACGGCGGCGACCGCGTCCCCCACGGGTGCGGCGCGGCTTCTCGTCCGCGGTCGGCGCGGGCTCGACCGGCGCGCCCTCGGCGGCGGGGGTCTCGGCGGCGGGGGTCTCGGCGGCGGGGGTCTCGGCGGTCGGGGCCCCGGTCGCCGGCTCCTCGGTGAGCGTGCTGTCGGCGACCGGCTCCTCGGTGAGCGTGCTGTCGGCGACCGGCTCCTCGGTGACCGTGGCCTCGGCGGCCTGCTCGTCCTCCGCCTCCTCCTCGGGGGCAGGCTGCTCCGCGACCGGCTCCGGGGCGGGCGGTTCCGGGGTGGGCGCCGGCACGACCGGGGCGGGCGTCCCGGCGGGACGGGTGGCCGCACGACGGCGGCGGTCGACGTGGGTGAAGGTGCTGTAGCGGATGATCCCGGAGAAGCCGGAGCTCTGCGCG
>NZ_QOUI01000015.1:0-66410 GCF_003327535.1 Desertihabitans brevis
CGCAGGTCGGTGCCCAGCACGGCGACCAGCGCCTCGCGCCCGGGCACCGACCCCACCCCACGCCCGGGCACCGACCCCACCCAGCGCCCGGGCACCGACCCGACCCAACGCCCTGAGCCTGTCGAAGGGCGACCCCCCGCCGACACCACCGAACCCCAGCGGCCCGCCCAGGTCGATGCGTCCGCCCAGCCGACCACCGGCAGCGCCCCTGCGGTGCGTCCAGGCTCCGGCCGCCCCGGTCGCCCGGGCAGCGCCGCCCCCGCGGACCAGCCCGCCCCGTCGACGGGCAGCGGTGGCGCCGGCGGCCTCGCGGTGGCCGACCTGCGCCGGCTCTGGCCCGAGGTGCTGGAGGAGGTCAAGCGGCAGCGTCGCTTCACCTGGATCCTGCTCAGCCAGAACGCCCACGTGCTGGGCGTGGACGACGGTGTGCTCACCCTCGGCATGGCCAACGTCGGCGCCCGGGACTCCTTCGCCCGCGGCGGCAGTGAGGACGTGCTGCGCGAGGCGCTGGTCGCCGTGCTGGGCACCGACCTGCGGGTCCGTCCGGTGGTCGACGACGGCACCACGCCGGCCGAACCGGCAGCGCCCGCGCCGTCGCGGCCCGGTGCGGCTAGCCAGCCCTCGGCCGCGCAGGCCCCTGAGCCGTCGCCCGCCTCCGCGCCCTCGCCCGACTCCTCGGCCTCGGCCCCCCGCCCGGGAGCCGCGCCCGACCCGTGGGGCCAGCCGTCCGGGCCCCCGCCGTCTGCGCCGCCCGTCGACGACGGCCCGCCGCCGGACTGGGCGGTGGCCCCGGGCCCGTCGTCCGCACCGGACGGCGCCTCCGCAGTCGCGCCGCGCCCGCAGAGCGACCAGACACCGGCGCCTGCCGCCCCCGCCGCCAGCTCCCGTGCCCGCGCCAGCATCCGACCCACCCGGTCGAGCGTGACGGCGTCGGAGCCGGTGCCGGAGGAGGAGCCCGACCGCGACGACTCCGACCTCGACGAGTCGGTCAGCTCCCACAACGAGCTGCTGGCCATGCACCTGGGGGCGGAGCTGATCGCCGAGGAGGAGGCCGAGCGCTGATCCCGGCGCGCGGCACGACGACCGGGTGGCCCGCACGGGGCGCTCGCAGCGGCACGCTCACATAGATTGGACGAGGCGGCTGCACCGCGCAGTCACCGGAGAGGACGACCTGATGCTTCCCGAGGGCACCGACATGTCCGGGCTGCTCGCCCAGGCCCAGGCCATGCAGAGCCAGATGATGCAGGCGCAGGAGGAGCTGGCCGCGACCACCGTCGAGGGCACCGCCGGCGGCGGGCTGGTGACCGCCCGGATGACCGCCACCGGTGAGCTGCAGTCCCTCGACATCTCGCCGGAGGCCTGCGACCCCACCGACACCGAGTCGCTGGCCGACCTCGTGGTGGCCGCCATCCGCGACGCCAGCGCGAAGGGCCAGGAGCTGGCCGCCGCGAAGCTCGGCCCGATGGCCGGGGGCCTGGGGCTCTGACGTGTACGAGGGACCGATCCAGGAGCTGATCGACGAGCTCGGGCGGCTGCCCGGCGTCGGTCCCAAGAGCGCGCAGCGGATCGCCTTCCACCTGCTCTACGCCGGCTCCGAGGACGTCGAGCGGCTGGCGTCCGCGCTGGTCAAGGTCAAGCAGACCGTGCGCTTCTGCGAGGTCTGCCACAACGTCTCGGCCGAGGACCGCTGCCGGATCTGCCGCGACCCGCGCCGCGACCCGACCTCGATCTGCGTGGTCGAGGAGTCCAAGGACGTGGTGGCGATCGAGCGCACCCGGGAGTTCCGCGGCACCTACCACGTGCTCGGCGGCGCAATCAGCCCGATCGACGGCATCGGCCCGGGTGATCTCAACATCCGCGAGCTGGTGATGCGGCTGGGCGACGGCACCGTGACCGAGGTGATCGTGGCCACCGACCCCAACCTCGAGGGGGAGGCCACCGCCACCTACCTCAGCCGGCTGCTGCTGCCGATGGGGCTCAAGGTAGCCCGGCTGGCCAGCGGACTGCCGGTCGGCTCCGACCTGGAGTACGCCGACGAGGTCACCCTCGGCCGCGCCTTCGAGGGCCGCCGCTACGTCGAGGCCTGATCTCCCCGGCGGGCGCGCCGCCCGCTCCGGGTAGGGACGGCGCGCGGCTGCGGCGGACGGTGTCAGTCGAGCGCCTCGCGCAGCAGGTGCAGCGCGTGCTGCACCGCGTACGTCCTGATGTCGGTGCGGGCTCCGCCGGCCCGCAGCTCGCGGTGCAGGGTGGTGCCGGGTCCGGCCACCGCGAGGTGGACCAGCCCCACCGGCTTGGTCTCGGTCCCGCCACCGGGCCCGGCCACCCCGGTGATCCCGACGCCGACGGTGCTGCGGAGCCGGTCGCGCACGCCCTCGGCCATCGCCCGGGCCACCGGCTCGCTCACCGCGCCGTGCCGTTCGAGCAGACCCGGAGGGACGCCGAGCTGCTCGATCTTTACCCGGTCGGCGTAGGCGACGACGCCGCCGACCACCCAGCCCGACGACCCCGGCTGCTCGGTGAGGCGGGCGCCGAGCAGCCCGCCGGTGCACGACTCGGCGGTGGCCACGGTGGCGCCGGTGCCGACGGCCAGGTCGGCCACCACCTCGTCCACGCTTCGTCCGTCGGGGGAGAACAGCGCCGGCCCGAACTCCTCCTGCAGGTGCGCGCCCAAGCCGTCCCAGACGTCGGCGGCCGCCGGGGCGAAGCGTCCGACCACCTCCAGCTCGGCGGTGCGGACGCAGGTGGTCAGCTCCACGCCGGACAGGTCGCCGGCGCGGCGCAGGGCGTCGGCGAGCGCCGCCTCGGGCGGACCCCACAGCCGCAGGGTCCGCTGCTCGAGGGTGCCGGCGCGGGCCAGCACCTCCTGCACGAGCGGGGACGCCTCGGCCGCGGCCCACATCTGCTGCAGCTCCGACGGCGGACCCGGGAGCACCACGACCGGCGGCGGACCCGGGACGACGACCCCGGGGGCCGTGCCGACGGGTTCCAGCAGGGAGGCGCCCGCGGGCACCAGCGCCTGCTTGCGGTTCGCCGCCCGCAGCGCGTCGGCGTCGACGGCCCACCCGCGGCGCCGCCGCATCGCCTCCACCCGCTCGGCGATGCGCTCCTCGAGCTCGGCGTCGTGGTGCAGCGCCCGGCCGCGGTGCGCGGCGACGATCTCGAGGGTGAGGTCGTCCGCGGTCGGACCCAGCCCGCCGGAGGTGACGACGAGGTCGAGGTCGTCGAGCTGGGTGAGCGCGGTCCGGAGGTCGTCGGGCCGGTCGCCGACCACCACCACCCGCCCGACGTCCACCCCGAGCTGCCGCAACCGCTCCGCCAACCACGGCCCGTTCCGGTCGGTCACCCGCCCCGTCAGCACCTCGGTGCCGGTCACCAGGATCCCCGCTCGCACGTCCACCCGGTGAGCGTAGCCAGGGTGCCCGCCCGGGTGGCGCGCCAGGGCACGGTGGTGCCCGCGGCTCGTGCGCGGGTATGATCCGGGGATCTCGCAGGCCGGACGACAGGCCGGCGCGGTGCTCGTCCAGGCGAGCCGACGACGTGGTCGCCAGTTCCAACCGGGTCGCCCGGCCGGCCCACGACGGAGGGGGCGTCCGCGTGCCGCACTACGGTTCACCGAGGCAACCGCGCGGACCCGGCCGCCAACGGGCACTGCAGTGGGTGCTCGACCTGCTGCGGACCGAGCTGATCAGCGGGGTGTACGCCGACGACACGCTGCCCTCGGAGGACCACCTCGTGCGGCGGTACGGAGTCAGCCGCGGTGTGGTCCGGCAGGCGCTGCTGATCCTGCGCGAACAGGGGGTGGTCGAACGCGTCCGCGGAGCCGGCACGTTCTCACTGACCCCCGGACTCCTCAAGCACGGCATCGACGAGTCCCGGGACCTGGTGCAGGACGTCAACGCCACCGGGACCCGGATCGCGGTGCGCACCGTCTACGCCCAGCTGCACCCGGCGGCGCCCTTCATCGCGACCAAGCTCGAGACCGTGCCGGGTGCTGCGGTGGTGATCCTCGAGCAGCTCGCCTCCCTGGACGGCTACCCGTTGAGCCTGCGCACGTCGTTCCTGCCGGCAACCTGCTTCGGAGAGCTGGTCACCGACACCTCCATCAACCTGCACCGTTCCCCGTACCAGCTGATCGAGGAGCTGATCGGGTCGGCGGTGGGAGACACCGAGCTGGAGATCTCGACGTCGGCGGCCGACCCGGTGGTGGGGGAGTGGCTGGACCTACCGGTCGGTGCCCCCGTGCTCGACACCCGGCGGGTGGTGCGCGCCGGCTCCGGGGAGGCCCTGGAGTACAGCATGTCGCACGCGAGGTCGGACCGGATCGTGTTCAGCACCGTGATGCGCGGGCGGGGTGCGCACCCGTCACCGGCGCCTGCGGCCGCCCACGTCGAGCACGGGTTCGACGGCCTCGTCGCGCTGGTGGCGCCTGGTCTCCCCGACGACGACCATGATCAGCGTGACCGTCACGAACAGGGCCAGGACCAGACCGACGGCCCCGGGGACCTCAGCCGCCGTGATCGCGACGCCGGCCCCCACGGTGCACAGGGTGAACCCGAGGTCCCGGGAGAGCCGGGTCGCTGACAGCCCCACCTCGGGTGTGCCGGCGAGGTCGACCAGCACCGTGGGCAGCAGGCTCAGCATGCTGCCGCCGGCCAGCCCCAGGGGCAGCGCCGCGGCGAAGAGCAGCAGGGTGCTGTCGTGGTGCTCGGCGAAGAACAGCACGGCCGTCCCGACGATCCCCGACGCCGTGCCGAGCAGCACGACCAGACGACGTCCCCTCCGGTCCGACCAGGCACCGCCGATGGCCATGGTGACCACCTCGACGACGTACATCGCGGTCAGGAAGGTGCCCAGCACGGTGCCGCCGAGACCCATCCCCTGAGACACCACCAGGGGCAGCACCGTCCCCGCCAGCGCCCCACGTGCCCCCTGGCCCAGGGCGGCCATCCCCAGCGCGAGCAGCGGACGCGGCCGGTACAGCCCCGGCAGCTGCGGGAGGGTGAACCGTGGCCGCACCCGCGGGCGGACCGTGGGCAGCAGCAGCAGGGCCGCCGCGCTGCAGACGAGAGCGATGCCACCGCACACGGCGAAGGCCAGCCGCAGCCCGCCGGACGCCCCCCACCCCGCCAGGGTGATGTCGGCCAGCAGGCCCCCGGTGAGCGGGGCCACCGCCGATCCGAGGGTCATCGCGGCCTGGAAGCGTCCCAGTGCGGTGCCGACCCGGCCGATGCCGACGAGCCTGATGGCCAGCTGGGGTCCGGCCGAGGCGTACAGGGCCAGACCCAGACCCTGCACCAGCCGGGCCGCGGCCATCGCCTCGAAGCTCGGGGCCACCGCCGAGGCGAAGGAGCCCAGCGCCCACAGGGCCATCCCTGCCGTGATCGAGCGACGGGGTTCGAGGAAGGGCAGCAGCCGGGTGCCGAACACGTCCAGCACCAGGACCACGCCGGTCAGCGAGGCCACCGACAGGCTGGCGGCGAACGGGCTCGCCCCGAGCTGGACGGCGAACACCGCGGTGAGCGGCGCCGTCAGCCCCAGCGACAGCCCGGCGGCCAGCACCACGACGTAGAAGCCGACCAGCCGTCGCCGGCTCACCAGCGGGACGACGGGAGGACCTGGCGCGGCGGGCAGGTCGTCGGCGGGTGCGAGGGGCACCGGGTCGACCGGCGCCGTGGCCGGGGCCGGTGCCACCGGACCGCGGCCCGGCGCTCCGCCTCCCCCGGCGGTCATGCCGGCCGTGGTCGGTCGACGGTGGTGGTCATGCAGCATCCCCTCGTGCTCGTGCTCGTGGTCGGGCCTGGCCGGGCGCGGCGCGCTGCGCCGCGACCCGGCCCGCTCGGACCGTCGTGCTCAGACGGCCTGGGTGAACAGCGCCTCGACCGGCGGCTGCAGCAGGTGGTGGTCGGTGACCCGCTGCAGGACGTCGGCCACCTTCAGCACGGTGCCCTCGGCGAACGGCTTGCCGATGACCTGCATCGACAGCGGCAGCCCCTGCGAGCTGAGCCCCACCGGCACCGCTACCGCGGGCAGGCCCGTGAGGTTCCAGTGCCCGGTGAAGTTGGGCATCGAGAGCCGCTTGCTCGGGTTCATCTCACTGGCGATCTCTGCCGGCGCGGGGGCCGCCGGGGTGATGATGACGTCGTACTCGGTGAGCATCGCCGCGACCGCCTCGGAGAACATCCGCCGGAACCGACCGGCCTGGGCGTAGTCGGCAGCGGTGTAGAAGGCCCCGCGGGCCAGCGCCGACCGGGTCCAGCGGCCGTAGTCGGCCCAGCGCCCGACCAGGTTGTTGCGGTGGTAGGCGTAGGCCTCGCCGACGAGGATGATGTGGTTGGCGTCCTTGGCGATGTCGGCGTGCGGCAGGCTGGTCTCCGTCGAGGTGGCACCGAGCCCGGTCAGCGTGGAGACGGCGGCCAGCACCGCGTCCCGCTGCTCGGGGTCGAGGGCCTCGTGGTCGAAGAAGTAGGGCACCGGCAGCGCGATCCTCAGCCCCTCCACGTCGCCGTCCAGCGCCTCGGTGTACCTCTCCACCGGGGCGTGCGCGGAGTTCGGGTCGGACGGGTCGTACCCGGCCATCACCTCCAGCAGTGCGGCGCAGTCCCAGGCCGAGCGGGCCATCGGGCCGATGCTGTCCAGGCTGTAGCCGAGCGGGACCACGCCGCTCTTGGGCACCCGTCCGAAGGTGACCTTCAGGCCGGTGTGGCCGTTGACGCTGGCCGGGCCACGGACGGAACCGCCGGTGTCGGTGCCCAGGCCGCCGAGGGCGAGCCCGGCCGCCACCGCGACCCCGGTGCCCGAGCTCGAGCCGGCCGGGGTGCGCTCGACGTCCCAGGGGTTGTGGGGTACGGGGAACCCCTTGTCGGCGTCGGGCAGCCCGATGGCGAACTCGCTGGTGGTGGCCTTGCCCATGAACACCGAACCGGCGTCGCGGAGCCGCGCCACCACCGGCGCGTCGGTCCCCGCCCCCCACTCCGGGTCGAGCACCCGGCTGTTGGCGGTGGTGGGCGCGCCCTTCATCGCGATGATGTCCTTGATGGCCAGCGGGATGCCCTGCAGGGGGCCGAGGTCGTTCCCGGCGGCCAGGGCGGCGTCGGCGGCAGCGGCCTGCTCCAGCGCCGCCTCCCCGGTCACGACGACGTAGGCGCCCAGGGCGTCGCTGAGCATCGCGGTGCGCTCCAGCATGGCGGCGGTGAGGTCGGTCGAGGTGGTGGTGCCATTCCGGAGCGCCGCGGCGGCGTCCTTGATGGTCAGGATGGGTGCGTCGGACATGGTGGGGCCTCTCAGCGGGTCGGGTAGAAGTCGGTGGGGTCGAAGCGGATGGCCGGCTCGTGGTGCTCGAGCTCGGGCAGGTACATGCGGTCCGCACCGGCGCGGACCAGGGGGAAGTCGCGCACCATGGTCGCCTTCTCCTCGGCGGAGACGGTGAGGCCGGCGGCGGTGAGGATGGCGGTCACGGTCTCCTCCGGGCTCGCCTTCTCCTCGGCGGTCGTCGTGGACATGTCGTTCCTTTCGGGTCAGGCGCCGGCCGGGCAGGCCGGGGCCGAGGTGGGCAATGCGCTCTCCGTCGACCGCGGTCGCGGCGGCGGCACCGGTCGGGCGACCGGTGATCAGCCGTCCCACCGGCGGCTGGGCCACGCCCGCGGCCGGTGGGGACGGTGACGTCAGGGGGCGGGGTCGGGCAGCGGTTCCTCGGGGACGGCAGCGGCGTCCACCTCGGAGCCCTCGGCCACCCGACGCGCCACCGACTCGGTGACGCCGCGTGGCACCACGCCGTTCTCGTCGGCGGTGTACAGGTGGCAGGCCACCACGTGGTCGGGCTCGGCCAGCACGGGAGGTGGCGTCCGTTCGGCGCACACGTCCATCGCGAACGGGCACCGGGTCCGGAACCGGCAGCCGCTCGGCGGGTCGATCGGGCTGGGGATCTCCCCGTTGGACCGGTCCAGGGGTTGGTCGCGGGTGCTGAGGGCCGGGTCGAGGGAGGGGATCGAGGACAGCAGCAGCCTGGTGTAGGGGTGCAGCGGCTGGTCGTAGAGCCGCCGGGCCGGCCCCCGCTCGGCCACCTGGCCCAGGTGCATCACCGCGACGTCGTCGCTGATGTACTCGACCACGTTGAGGTCGTGGCTGATGAAGACGTAGGTCAGCCCGTACTCCGACTGCAGGTCGGTCAGCAGGTTGAGCACCTGCGCCTGGATCGACTTGTCCAGCGCGGAGACGGCTTCGTCGAGCACCACCAGCCGGGGCTGCAGGGCCAGGGCCCGGGCGATGTTGACCCGCTGACGCTGGCCTCCGCTGAGCTGGTGAGGGTAGTGCCGGGCGTAGCTGGCCGGAAGTCCGACGTCGCTGATCACCTGGCTCACCCGCGCCCGGATCTCCTCGCGCGGACGGCGGCGGACCTCCAGCGGGAAGGCGATGGACTCCCCGATCGTGGCGCGTGGGTTGAGCGCGGAGGACGGGTCCTGGAAGACCATCTGCATCTGCTCGACGACCTCACGCGGTCGGCGCCGGTTCGCCAGGATCTGCTTGTCCTCGAAGACCATCTCACCCGACGTCGCCGGGTGCAGGCCGGTGATCAACCGGGCCAGCGTGGACTTGCCGCAGCCGGACTCGCCCACGATGCCGAGCGTGCGCCCGGGCCAGATCTTGAGGGAGACCCCGTCCACCGCGGACAGCGTGGCCCGGCGGCCGCCGTTGCGGACCGAGAAGGTCTTGGAGACGTCGAGCAGCTCCATCAGCGGCCGCTTCGGCAGCGTGGCCGTGCCGGGCGCGGGGACGTCGACCGGCGTGGGGCCGGGCAGGGTGTCGGTCATCGGGAGGCTCCTGTCGGGCGTCGGGCGGTCACAGCCGGCTGTCCATCGCCTCGCGCAGCGCGTCGCTGGCCAGGTTGAAGGCGACCGAGGTGAGGAAGATGAAGAACCCGGGGATGATGGTCACCAGCGGGGTGGTGCTCAGCGTCCCCCGCAGGCTGTTGAGCATGTAGCCCCACTCCGGGGCCGGCGGTGGCGAGCCCAACCCCAGGAAGCTCAGGCTGGCGGCGATGATCATCGCCACCCCGACCAGGCCCGAGGCGTAGACGATGATGTCGTTGAGCACGTTGGGGACGACCTGGGTCCGGGCGATCCGGAAGCGGCTGGCTCCGCTCAGCGTCGCGGCCTCGATGAACTCCTGCACGACCACCCGGCGGGTGGCGGCTTCGGCCACCCGGGCGATGGGCGGGATGTAGACGATGGTCACCGCGATGATGGTGTTGGTCAGGCCGGGCCCGAGGGCCGCGCCCACCGCGATGGCCAGCAGGATGGCCGGGAAGGCGTAGAGCACGTCCATGAACCGCATCAGCACGGTCTGCACGACGCCTCGCAGCATGGCTGCGGTGACACCGATGACGGTGCCGATCAGCGCCGCGGCCACGGTGGGCACGAAGCCCGCGACCAGGGAGAGCCGCCCACCGTAGAGGACCCGGGCGAGCATGTCCCGGCCCTGCTCGTCGGTGCCCAGCGGGTGGCCGGGGGCACCGATGTTCTGCAGCCGGTCCAGGGGCTGGCCCAGCAACGGGTCGTAGGGGGTCAGCAGCGGGGCGAAGGTGGCGGCCAGCGCCAGCAGCAGCACGATGCCGGCCGCGGCCACGCCGGTGCGGTTGCGCAGGAACCGCTTGCCGGTCTCCTTCCAGAACGACTGGGCCCGGACGCTCTGGTCGTGCGCGTTCCACTCCTCGCGCAGCTTCGCGGCGGCCTGGCGGTCGGCGTCGGTGGTACCGGCTCCGAACGCCTCCGGCAGCAGCACCGGAACGGTGGCCTGGCTCATGACATGGTTCCTCTCACACGGGGGTCGATGGCGGCTTGCAGCAGGTCGACGAGGAGGTTGACCACGACGAAGGTCAGGGCGATCACGAGGGTGGCGCCCTGGACCACCACCAGGTCGCGGGCCGAGATGGCGTTGTAGAGCAGCAGCCCCATGCCCGGCCAGCGGAAGATCGTCTCCACCAGCACCGAGCCACCGAGCAGGGCGCCGATCTGGACGCCCGACGTGGTGAGCACCGGGGAGATCGCGTTGCGCAGGACGTGCCGGCGCACCTCCAGCTCGCTGAGCCCCTTGGCCCGCAGCGTCTCGACGAAGTCGGCTCCCAGCACGTCCACGATGCCGGCGCGGGTGACCCGTGCCGTGATGGCCATGGTGATCAACGAGCCCGAGAGCACCGGCAGCACCAGGCTCCGGGCCGCCGACAGGGGGTCGTCGAAGTCGGCTCCGCCCGACGGCAGCAGCTGCAGACCACCGGCGAAGACGGCGAGCAGGATGATCGCCAGGAAGAAGGAGGGCACGCTCAGCCCACCGAGGCTCAGGACCGAGACCAGCCGGTCCACCGCCTTCCCCCGCCGGGTGCCGGCCAGGTAGCCCAGCAGCAGCCCGAGCGCGATGCCGAAGACCGCCGACACCAGGGCGAGGACGAAGGTGTTCCCCCAGGCCTGCCCGAGCAGGTCGGCGACCTCGCGGCGCCGCTGCTCGGAGTAGCCGAGATCACCCTGGAGGGCGTTGCCCACCCACGCCAGGTACCGCAGCGGCAGCGGGTCGTCGAGCCCGAGGCTGTCGCGGATCGCCGCCCGCTCCTCCGGGGTGGCGTCCTCTGGGACCAGGCCGGCCTCGGGGGACCCGGGGACGACCGTCATCAGCAGGAAGACGATCACCGAGACACCGACCAGGATCGGGATGGCCAGGCCGACCCGGCGGAGCACGAGCCGGATCACGAGTCACCACCCACACTGATCGTGGTGAAGTCGACCCACCAGCTCTGGGGGTGCACGTAGCCCTGCACGTCGGGTGACATCACCCGCAGGTTGAGGTCGTGCATCCAGAACAGGAAGTAGGCCTCGCTGACGGCCTGGTCCATCATCTGCTGCAGGTGGGCGTTCTGGTCGGCCACCTCGGCCTGCTGGCTGGCCAGGGTGAGCTGCTCGTCCACCACCTCGTCGCACATGCCGGCCGCATTGGCCTGGCCGCCGGGGCGCTTGCACATGAAGCTCGAGTTGTAGCCGGTGGGCAGCATGCCGGCGGCCGGGGAGGCCCACAGCACGTCGATGTCCTCCCACTGCTCGCTGTCCAGCCCGTCCAGGCCGATCGAGATCAGCACGGTCCACTCCACCGGGGTGAGGGTGACCTCGACGCCGATCGCCCGGAAGTCGGCCTGCAGCTTCTGCATCATGACGTCGGGGAACATGTTGCCCGAGCCGCCGGTCGTGTAGCCGAAGTTGAGCGTCAGCTCGCCCGGCTCGTAGCCCGCCTCGGCGAGCAGCTGCTTGGCACGCTCGGGGTCGTAGGAGTAGCCCGGGTTGTCCGGGGCGTAGGCCGGGTGACCCTCGTAGACCCACTGCTTGGCCGGGTAGCCCGCGCCGTTCATCAGGGCGGCCGCACCCTCGCGGTCGAGGGCGTAGTTGAGTGCCTGGCGGAGCGCCAGGTTGTCGCGGAAGGGCTCGCGGAACATGTTGAACCGAGGCATGATGCCGTGCGGGTACTTGCCCAGGAAGACCTGGTAGCCGTCCGCCTCGAGCTGGCTCATCGAGTCCGGTGAGGGCACCTCGGCCCAGTTGACCTCCCCCGACTGCAGCATCGACAGCCGCGACGCGGCCTCGGGCTGGGGGTAGAGGATGATCTGGTCGAGCTTCGCCGGCCCGCGCCAGTACTCGTCGTAGCGGGTCAGCTCCATCACCTCGCCGTCGACGTACTCCGTCATCCTGAACGGGCCGGTGCCGGTGGCGTGCTGGTTGTAGTCCTGGTTGCCGAACTCCCTGACCACGGTGGGGCTGGGGAAGTAGATGCTGAGCAGGTCCCACTGCAGCCAGGTGTACTCCTGGGTGGTGGTGATCTGCACGGTGTGGTCGTCGATCTTCTCCCAGCTGTCGATGTAGCGCGTGGCGCTCGCGGCGGTCGCGGCATCGGTCTGGGAGTAGAACTCGAACTCCGGGTTCTTCAGCCGGTCGAGCTGGAAGACCACCGCGTCGGCGTCGAAGGCGGTGCCGTCGTGGAACGTGACGCCCTGGCGCAGGGTGAACGTGTACGTCATCAGGTCGTCGGCCATCTCCCAGGACTCGGCCAGCGCCGGCTGCGGCGTCGGCAGCGTGTCGGCCTGGTCGAGGTCCAGGCGGGTGAGGGCGTCGTAGATGTTGTTGCCGACGAAGCGGTAGCCCTCGTAGCCCTGGTTCGGCGGTGTGGAGGGGAAGGGGATGTTGGCCGCGGACATGGCGATCCGCAGCGTCCCCCCGGTGGTGCTGCTGCTCCCAGCCCTCGGGTCGGACTGGCCGCAGGCGGACAGCAGCAGCGAGACGGCGAGCAGCAGGGTGGCGAGTGAGGGGATCAGGCGCCCTCGGCGCGCGGGACGGGTCATGGGAGGTGCCTCTCGGGTCGTGGGTGGCAGCGGGTCACTGCTGGGGAACCAGCAGGCACCGGCTCCAGTGCGGGACGGAGGAGGAGCCGGAGGGGGCGGACCCAGCGGCGTCGATGGTCCGGACCGGGGGCGGCGTGCTCCAGCAGTCGGCCACCGCGTAGCTGCAGCGCGGGGCGAAGGAGCAGCCGGCCGGCAGACGGGTCAGGCTGGGCGGAGCGCCGATGATCGCCCGGGGGCGGCGGTCCTGCCCGGCCCGGACGTTCGCCTCGACCAGGCCCTCGGTGTAGGGGTGCTGCGGCGCGGTCAGCACCTGCTGGGCGGTGCCCCGCTCCACGAACCGGCCGGCGTACATCACCGCCACCTCGTCGGCGAGCTCGGCGGCTACCCCCAGGTCGTGGGTGACGAGCACCAGACCGGCGTCGACCTCCTGCTGGATCTGGCGGAACAGCCGGATCATCCGGGCCTGCACCGTCACGTCCAGTGCCGTGGTCGGTTCGTCGGCCAGCAGCACCTGCGGCCGGCCGGCGATGGCCATCGCGATCACCACGCGCTGACGCATCCCTCCGCTGAGCTGGGAGGGGTAGGCCCGCAGCCGGGCCTCGGCCGACGGGATCTGCACCAGCTCGAGCAGCTCCAGGGAGCGCTGCCGGGCATCGGCGCGGCTGGCGCCCGGCCGGTGCTTCAGCACCGTCTCCACCAGCTGCTGCCCGATCGTGTACACCGGGTCCAGGGCGGTGAGCGGGTCCTGGAACACCATCGAGATGTCACGGCCGCGGACGCGCCGCCGTTCCCGGGCCGGCAGGGACAGGATGTCGACCCCGTTGAGCTCCACCCGGCCCTCGATCAGCGCACTCGGGGGGTTGATCCCGATGATGGAGCGCAGCATGGCGCTCTTGCCACTGCCCGACTCGCCGATCACGGCGAGCACCTGGCGCCGGGGGACGGAGAAGGAGACGCCGTCCACCGCCCGCAACGAGCTCCGGTGGCTGCGGAACTCGGTGACCAGGTCGGTGACGCGCAGCGCCGGCGGCGCCGGTTCCGTGGCGCCGGCCGCGCGCGGCTCGAGCCAGGGTGAGCTGTGTGTGGGTGGGACCTGCGTGGTGGTCGACATCAGGGGCTCTCTTCCTGGGTGGCGGTGGGTCGTCGATCGGCCCTGCCGACGGGTAGGGGGTCTCGACGACGCCGTCGAGGAATGGGGAGTGTCGCGATGACGCCGGTCCGTTGCGGAGCGGGAGCTGGGCAAGGGAATTCGCGGACCGTGACCCGCCTGGCGTTGTGCGCGAATGCGGGAGAAGCCTCGCGCTCAACGGCGAGGTGAGCACAACGTAACGTCTTGGCGACCTTTCGGGGAGGGGTCGGAGTTGCATTCGTGTGAGAACTTTGTTTCAGCCCGGAGACAGGTCGGGAGCCATTTCCGAGAATCCATCGGGTGGTCCCCACGTCAATGCCCCACCGAGGTGCCGGGGGCCTCGGCGACACCCGTCACGACGACGGCGGACCGGGCGCGGCGGCGGCCGCCGAGGAACAGCAGGAGCGCGCAGCCGCCGCCGACCAGGACCCCGACCGCCCCGGCGCAGCAGATGGTGGTCCGCGGCCCGAGCTGGTCGGCGACCAGGCCCAGGACCGGCGCTCCGAGGGCTCCTCCGCCGAGGAAGAACATCATGTAGGCCGCCACCACCCGCGACCGCATCTCCACCGCCGCGGTGAGCTGGACGCTGGTGTTCACCGCCACGACGAACGACATGAAGAGCAAGCCGCTCACAGCGAGCCCGACGGCGAAGCCGGGGTAGACCGGGATCACCGAGACCACCATCTGGCTGGCCCCGAACCCGATCGCCGTGCCGAACACCCAGCGTCGTCGGGGTATCCCGACCGCCCGTCCGGACAGCAGCGCGCCGAGCAGGCTGCCCACGGCCAGGGACGCGGTGAGCAGCCCGAAGCCGACGGCTCCGACCTGGAAGGTCTGTGTCGCCACCAGGGGCAGCACCACCTGCAGACTGTTGAGCCCGACGGCGCTGAGCAACGAGGCGCAGGCCACGAAGAGGATCAGCACCGGGGTCCGCCCGAGGTAGCGGAAGCCCTCGACCACCTGCCCGCGGACCGTGGACGACCGGCGTACCTGGAACAGCGAGGTCCGGTCCAGCCGCAGCAGGGAGCTGACGATGGCGACCGAGCTCAACGCGTGCGCCGCGAACAGCACCCAGGTGGCGAGATGGCCGATCACCAGTCCGGCGACCGCCGGTCCGAGCAACCGGGCCACGTTGAACGAGGCCGAGTTCAGCCCGATGGCGTTCACCACGTGCTCCAGCCCGACCAGCTCGGAGACGAACGACTGGCGGGCAGGAGCGTCCAGCGCGGTGATCACCCCCAGGACAGCGGCGAGCAGGTACACGTGGGGCAGAGCCAGCACCCCGGTGGCGTCGAGCACCGCCATCACCGCACTGACCCCGCCCATCAGGGCCTGGGTCACCACCAGGAGGTTGATCTTGGAGAAGCGGTCGCTCAGAATTCCGGCGGGAATGCTGAGCAGCAGCACCGGGGCGAATTGGAGGAATGTCGCGGATCCCAGTGCGAGTCCGTTTCCCCCGCTCAGCACGAGAACGATCCACGACTGGGCCGTGCGTTGCATCCACACGCCGGTGTTGCTGATCAGGCCACCGACGAAGAACAGTCGGTAGTTTCGGGTGTGCAAAGAGCGGAACATCCCAGCCGTGGCCCGCCCCGAGGCGGCCCGGCCCCTGCTCACGCGTCGATCGCGGTGTAGGCGGCGAACGGGGCGGTCTCGGCGAAGTTCCAGGCCGCGCGGAGCAGCAGGTCGTCCTCGAACATCCGGCCGACCAGCTGGATGCTGACCGGGAGCCCGTTGCGCTTCTCGCACGGCAGCGCCAGGGCCGGGTGACCGGTGTAGTTGAACGGCCGGGTGTTGGCCACCGCGGAGTAGGTGATCGAGCCCTTCATGGCCAGCTCGACGGCGGCCGTGCGGTCGGCGGGCTGCTCGTAGCGCGGCGCCTGGGTGATCGTGGTCGGCATCACGAGGACGTCCACCTCGGAAAGGGCCCTGTCGTAGGCCGCGATGAAGCTGGAGCGGACGTTCTGGGCCTTGGCGTAGACGCGCCCGGACCAGAACCGTTTGCTGAACACCCCGGCCATCTGGTTCGCCAGCGCGCGCGGGTCGAGCAGCTCCTGGTGGCTCGCCCAGACCCGGTTGACCGCCGCGATCGTGTCCGAGGGGTACCAGGTCCTGCTCCAGGCACCGAAGAACCCGGCATTGCGGACGGCCAGCCCACCCTCGGCCATCAGCGCGGTCTGCGCCCTGCCGATGGTGGCGTGCTCGGGGACCGACACCTCGCTGATGGTGGCGCCGAGCTTGGCGAAGATCTCGACGGCCTCGCGCACCGAGGAGTCGACCTCCACGGTCGCGCCGGCGAAACCCTCGGTGAGGATGCCGATCCGTAGCCCGTCGATCCCGTCGGTCAGACGGCTCGTCGCGTCGTAGCGGTCGGGCACCTGCCGGCCCTGGCGCGGGTCGAACCCGTCGTAGCCGGCGGTGGCCTCGAGAGCGGCGGCCGCGTCGGCCACCGTCATGGTCATCGGGCCGGTGTAGTCGATGCTCTGGTCCGAGCCGAACCCGATGCCGAAGTGCGAGACCAGCCCGAAGGTCGGCTTGTGCCCGACCGTTCCCGTCCACGACGCCGGGATGCGGATGGAGCCGCCCTGGTCGCCACCGAAGGAGATGTCGACCTGGCCGGAGGCCAGGGCCGCGGCGGAGCCGGAGGAGGATCCTCCGGTGAGGTGGTCGGGGCTGTGCGGGTTGGTCGGGCGACCGTAGTCACCGATCCCGCCACCGAAGCCGAAGCCTCCCGACAGCCCGTTCATCACGTTCTTGCCCACCACGGTGGCACCGGCCTCGAGCGAGCGCTGCACGACCGTGGCGTCGTAGTCGGGCACCAGGCCCTCGAGGGCGAAGCTGCCGAAGGTCAACGGCATCCCGGCCACGGCGGTGTGGTCCTTGAAGCTGACGGTCTTGCCGGCCAGCAGCCCCGACTCCGCGCCGGGGATCTCGCACTTCCACGTCCAGGCGTTGTAGGGGTCGTCCTCGGGACCCGGCCGGTGTCCGGGCGAGCGGGGACCGGGGAACCGGGGCGGGGCAGGCTCCTCGATCCGGGACTGCACGAAGTCGTCCATCTCGGTCAACGTCTCGCCGATGTGGCGTGCGAAGACCTCCGCCTCCGCGGCGGTCAGACGCATGCCGAACTGCTCGGCGACCTGCTGGACCTCTTCGTGATCGGGCGTTCGGTACATGGCGACTCCTCGGACGGCGGCGGGATGTGGATACCGTCGCCTGGTCCGGTTACGCGAGACATGTCGGTCGGTGATGACCGTGTTAAGCGGGTTGCGTGGCCAGCGAACCGGCTCTGACCAGGGCTTTCGCCTCAGGGGCAGATGAGTAACGCCGGTTCACCGCCGGTATCCGCCGTCCACCGGACCGCCCGCAGCCCGCCGGCCGGACCGGGGCTTCGCACGCCGTCCCGGGCGTCGCACTGCCGGCAGCGTCGGTCAGGCGTACCAGGCGGCGAGGCGGGCGAAGCCCTCGTCGAGGGGGACGCGGGGCTGCCAGTCGAGGAGCTCGCGGGTGCGGCGCTGGTCGAACCAGTGCGCGGTGGAGAGCTGCTCGGCCAGGAAGCGGGTGAGCGGCGGGTCGGTCTCGACGTCGCGTCCGGCGCGCTCGAGCAGCGCGACCGAGGCGTCCACCAGGCTGCCGGCGGCCCTCGCCAGAGCGGCCGGCACCCGGCGGACCGGTCGCGGGGCGCCCGCGGCGGCGGCCATCGCTCCGAGCACCTCACCGATCGGCCGCGGCTCGCCGTTGCTCACCACCAGCGGCACCCCGCGCGCCTGCTCGCAGCGGTCCAGCGCGGCGACCAGCGCGTCCACGGCGTTGTCGACATAGGTGGTGTCGACCAGCGCGGCACCGTCGCCGAGCAGCGGCAGCCGGCCGCGGCGGGCCCGGGCCACGATCCGCGCCACCAGCTGGGTGTCGCCGGGTCCCCACACCAGGTGCGGGCGCACCACCGACACCGCCAGCCCGCCGGGCTCGTCGGCCGCCAGCGCCAGCCGCTCCGCCATCGCCTTGCTCCGCGCGTACGGGCCGCGGGCCCGCTCCGGGTCGGCCGGTCCCGCGCCCTCGCCGACCAGCGCCGCCCCGGCGTGCGCGACCGACGGCGACGAGACGTGCACCAGACGTCCGACCCCGTGCGTGCGGCAGGCGTCGAGGACGTGCCGGGTGCCCTCGACGTTGACCGCCAGGTACTCCGGCCACGGGCCCACCACGTTGACCTTCGCCGCCAGGTGCACCACGGCGTCCTGCCCGGCCACCGCAGCCGCGACGGCGGCCGCGTCGCGGACGTCGCCGCGGCGCTCCCGTGCGCCCTCGACCGCGGCCGGTCCGCGCTGCAGCACGGTGACCTCGTCCCCGCGCGCCACCAGCGCCGTGGCCACCAGCCGACCGAGCATCCCGCTCGCCCCGGTCACCAGCACCCTCATGCGCGCAGCCCCCGCACCAGCCGGCCCGGACGCCGGCCGGCCAGCGCCCGTCCGGCCCACACCGACACCGCGGTGCGGTCGATCTTGGACTGGTGGCGGATGTCGACCGGCAGCGCCGCCACGCACAGCACCGCCGCGACGTCGACCCCGGCGACCCGGCGCACCTCGGCGGCCAGCTCGGGCGGGCCCAGCAGCGCCGGGCGGCGTCCGGCGTCCTCGGGCACCACCACGACCACCACCTGCTGCGTGCCGACCGGACCGACCCCGGCCACGCAGGCCTGCCGGACGCCGTCCAGCGCCTCGACCCGCTGCTCGACGCCGACCGGGGTGAGCGGTCCGCCGGCGGTGTGCACCACGTGCACGCGGCGTCCCTCCACCCACAGCCGGCCGATCTCGTCGAGGTGGCCGACGTCGCCGGTGCGGTGCCAGCCGGGCGCGGGACGGGCGGCGTCCTCGGTGGCCCAGAGCCGGTCGTAGCGGTCCTTGACGTGCGCCGCGCCGACCCAGATCTCACCGGTCACCCCGGGTTGGTCGGTGGGGTCGCCGTCGGGTGCGTCCGGCGTCGCCGGCAGCGGGCTGATCCGCAGCTCGACGCCGGGCCGCGGCCGTCCGACGCAGACCCCCTCGCCGACCCCGGCCTCCTCGATCTCCGCCAGGGTGATGTCGGTGGCCGGCAGCGCCTCGGTCATCCCGTACGGGGTGTGCAGCTCGGCCGACGGCACCACGGCGGCCACCCGGCGCAGCAGCGCGGCCGGCACCGGTGCCCCGGCCGACATCAGCCGCTGCACCCCGGCCAGCGCGCGGCGTCCCCGCTCGTCCAGCGCGTCGGCGGTGGCGACCACGTTGGCCAGGGCGGCGGGGGAGGCGAAGACGACGGTGGCGCCGACCCGTTCCACCGCCGCGGCGAGCGTGCCTGCGGTCAGCGTGGCGGGGGCGGTGACGTCCATGTCGGGCACCACGGCGGGGACGCCGAGGGCCGGGCCGTAGAGCGCGAACGGGGCGAAGGCGGCGACGAAGCGGTCCTCCGGGCCGAAGCCCATCGTCTCGCGCAGCACCTCCAGCTGGGCGCCGATCTGGCTCAGCCGGTACACCACACCCTTGGGCGGGCCGGTGGCACCGGAGGTGAACAGCACGGCGCAGTCCGGGTCGTCCCCGGCGCCGGCACGGACCGCGTCGAGGTCGGCGTCGGAGCCGGTGCCGAGCGCGCGCAGCTGGTCGAGGTCGTGCTCGACGCGCAGCGCACGACGGGCCGCGGGCGGGAGCGAGCCGGCCAGCATCCGGCGTCCGGGCACCCGCAGCGCGGCGACCGCGGCCAGCGCGCCGGGGAAGCCGACCACCACGTCCGGGCCGGCGCCGCGGAGCGCGCGGCCCAGCGGGCCGACCCCCAGCCCGGCGTCGGCGACCACGATCACCGCGCCGATCCGCCAGCAGGCGTAGACCAGCACCGTCAGGTCGATCCCCGGCCGGACCAGCGTGGCCACCCGCTGCCCGGGACGCACCCCGGCCGCCAGCAGCCCGCGGGCCACCGCGACCACGTCGCGCTCCAGGGCGTCGAAGCCGATGGTGCGCCCGGTCGCCATCTCCGCGACGGCGGTCGCGGGGTCGTCGGCGCGGGCGGTCTGGCGCCACCACGGCGGGCGGGTGGCGGGGGAGCGTCCTTCGACAGGCTCAGGGCGTTGGGGAGTGGGTTCAGGGCGTTGGGGAGTGGGCTCAGGGCGTTGGGGAGCGGGCCCAGGGCCTTGGTCGGCGGCGGGCTCGTCGAGGGCGAGGCGGTCGAGCCAGCGCCAGACGGTGGCGGCGTGGTCGGGGCGGTCCTCGGTGACGAGGTGGGAGGCGCCCTCGTAGCGGTGGACGTCGGCGCGCGGGAGGCGGGCGACGAGGTCGCGGAGGTGGGCCTCGGTGAAGACGGGGTCGCGGGTGCCGCGGAGCAGCAGGGCGGGGACGTCCCACCCGGCCACCCTGTCGGCGACGGCCTGCAGCGTGGCGCGCGTGGGGTGGTCCTCCTCGAGCGGGACGTCGGCGACGAACTGGCCGACCCGGCCGCGGCGCTCCGGCGTCCGGTAGGGGGAGCGGAGGGCGGCGCGGACGTCGGCCGGCAGCGGGGGACGCGACAGCGCCGCCGCCCCGCGCACGAAGGTGTCGGTGCCCACGCAGACCGGACCCACCAGCAGCGGCTGGCGGGCGAGCCGGATCAGCCCGGAGAAGGTGGTCGAGGGGTCCTGGTGCACCGCCGTGTTGGCCAGCACCAGCGCCCGCACCCGGTCGCGGTGCCGCACCGCCCAGCCGGTCACCACCGGACCACCCCAGTCGTGGCCGACCGCCACCAGCGGACCGGTCAGCCCGAGTGCGGCGACCAGCCGGTCCAGGTCCTCGATGCGCTGGGCCAGCCGGCGGGGACGCTCCAGGGTGCCGGCCGCCGGCTCGGACCAGCCCATCCCCAGCTGGTCCGGCGCCACGACGCGCCAGCCCGGGCGCACCCCGGCCAGCAGCCCGCGCCACAGGTAGGACCAGGTGGGGTTGCCGTGCAGGCAGACCAGGGTGGGGAGGCCGGCCACCTCCGACAGCGGCCGGTCGGCGGCGGTGTCGAGCAGGTGCCAGCGGCGGGGGACGCCCTCGGCGTCGGGTGCGGTGACGGAACGGGACCAGGACGGGTCGAACCCGGGCAGCGGCCCCGGCCCGTCAGCCAGCCGGCTCACCAGACGATGTCGGCGAACGACGTGTTCAGCCCCGAGCCGATGCCGAGCATCATCACCCGGTCACCGGCGGAGAAGCGGTCCTGGGAGGCGGCCAGGGTGAACGGGGCGGCCGCCGGGCCCATGTTGCCGAACTCGGGCAGTGTCAGCGGGAACTTGTCGACGTCGAGCCCGAGCTTCTGGCACAGCGCGGTGATGTGCACCAGCGAGGTCTGGTGGGACACCATGTGCTCCACGTCGGTCCACCCGAACTGCTGCTCCGACTCCGCGAAGGTCTCCAGGGCCAGCTGCAGCCCGGCCTCGAACAGCCCGCGCGTGTCGGTGCGCATGAAGTCGAGGTCGCCGACGCACAGGTCGTGGTGCTCGGTGGCCGAGCGGCTGGTGCCGCCCAGCAGCCGGTGGCCGCTGCTGCCGGCCCGGTCGGCGCGTCCGAGCACCATCGCGGTGGCGCCGCAGCCCAGGGTCAGGGTGGCGAACTGCTCGCGCACCTCGGCCACCGTGGTCTCCGGGCGCTGCAGCCTCGCGATCGCCTGCTGCTGCAGCCCGCGGACGTTCTCGCTGCCGACCACCAGCGCGTAGTCCACCTGTCCGGCGTCGATCATGGTGCCGGCCAGCTGCATGGCGTTGATGAAGCCGAGGCAGGCGTTGCTGAGGTCGAAGTTGAGGCAGGCCGGACGCAGCCCGATGGCGTGGTGCACCTGCACCGCCACCGACGGCTCGAGGTGCTCGCGGGTGACCGAGGTGTTGATGATCAGCCCGACCTGGCCGGGCTCGACCCCCGCCTCGGCGAGCGCCTTGGCCCCGGCGTCGACCGCACCGTCGACGAAGCTGGCGCCCTCGGGCCACCAGCGGCGCGCGGCCACCCCGGCCAGCTGCTCGAACTTGCCGGGCGTCATGCCCAGCCGCTGGTAGGTCTCGGCGAGCTGCTCGTCGATCCAGGCCGACGTGACCCGGTCGGGCGCCTCGACGGCGACCGCGGAGCAGATCGCGGTGTTGTTCAGCTGGTAGGTGGCGTCGGTCTTCATCCAGACTCTTTCCGGTCGTGCCTGCGCTGCGTCTGTGATACCCGATGGAGCGCGAGCCACCTCCAGACGTCCCCACAGTTTTTCACGCCGACCAAATCTGTCGCGCCGGGTGGGGTGCGGCGTCTCACCGGCCGCCGCGCAGCAGCGCCTCCCGCACCGACGTCCAGCCCTGCAGCACGGCGCGGACGTCCTCGCGGCGCTCCTCGCGCACCGCCTGCTCGCGGCTGCGGTCGAGGGCGTCGTCCAGCAGCACCCGCTGCCCGGTGCCGGCCGACTCCACGGCGGCCTCCACCATGGCCAGGCTGACCACGTTCTCATGCACCTCGCCGCTGGGGACCGCGCCGCGGCGCAGCGCGTCGCAGAAGATCGCCAGGGAGCCGGCGATGCCGTCGTGGTCGGGCACCTCGACGTCCTCGGCCGCGGTGTCGGGCGGGACCGGGTCGTCGTCACCGCTCCAGGTCGTGGTGCCGTGCTCGGTGCTCGCGTGCCAGGCGCCGTTCCACGACGTCTCCCGGCCAGGGGAGCACCAGGAGCCGTCGAAGACGAACCGGGAGCCACCGGCGAAGTCGAACACCGCGATCGCCGAGGCGTCACCGGCGTACCAGCTCCACGGCGGGTTCCAGGCCTCGCAGTAGACCGACACCGGTTCGTCGTCGAGCAGGTAGCGGGCCATGTCGAACTGGTGGATCGCCATGTCGACCAGCAGCGGGTGGGCCATCTGCTCGCGGAACCCGCCGAACCGCGGCGCCTTGAAGAAGTCGACCGACAGCGTGCCGACCGGCCCGAGCCGGCCCAGGTGGTGGCGGAAGCGGGCCAGCTGGGGGTTCCACCGCCGGGACTGGCTGACCATGAACAGCGTGCCGGTCACCTCGGCCGCCGCCACCAGCGACAGCGCCTCGGCCAGCGTCGCGGCCACCGGCTTCTCACCCAGCACCGGCAGCCCGGCGAAGAGGGCGTCGGTGGTGACCGGGTGGTGGGCCGCGGGCACGGTGACGTCCACCACCGCGCGGGCCCCGGTCGCGTCGGCGAGGGTGACGGTGTCGGTGCCCACCGGCAGGTCGGGGACGCCCAGCTCGGCCGCCGCCGCGCGGGCGGCGTCCAGGTCGAGGTCGACGATCCCGGTGAGCGTCACGTCGGGGGAGCCGGTCAGCACGCGCAGCCAGGCGCGGCCCATCGACCCGGCCCCGACGGCGACGACGGGGAGTGGTGCGGTGCTGTCGGCCATCGGTCCTCCGGCTCGGCTGCCGGGATCGTCCCGGACGTCGGTGTGGGCTGCCCCGACGGTAGGGCAGCCGGGCCGGAATGGGTGCCGCGCCCCTCCGGTTGTCCCGCCATGAGCACTCTCGGACTGATCGGCAGCGGACACATCGGCAGCACCGTCGCGAAGCTGGCGGTGGACGCCGGCCACGACGTCGTCCTCAGCAACAGCCGGGGACCGGAGACGCTGGCCGACGTCGTCGACGAGCTCGGCCCCCGCGCCCGGGCGGCGACGGCGGCGGAGGCCGCGGCGGCCGGTGACCTCGTCGTCGTCACCATCCCGCTGAAGAGCTACCGGCAGGTGCCGGTGGAGCCGCTGCGCGGCAAGGTCGTCATCGACACGAACAACTACTACCCCCAGCGCGACGGCCGGATCCCCGAGCTGGACGACGGCTCGACCACCAGCTCGGAGCTGCTGGCCGCGCACCTGCCGGAGTCGAAGGTCGTCAAGCTGTTCAACAACATCTTCGCCGACCACCTGGCCACCTCGGCCCGCCCGAGCGGCAGCCCGGAGCGCAGCACCCTGCCGCTGGCCGGTGACGACCCGGAGGCGAAGGCGGCGGTGATCGCGCTGCTGGACAGCCTGGGCTACGACGGCCTCGACGTCGGGCCGCTGGCCGAGGGCTGGCGCTACCAGCCCGGCACCCCGGCCTACGGCATCCCCTACGCCCGCGACCCGCAGGACTGGGCAGGAGGCGCCCAGCCGGTGGCGGCCGACACGCTCCGCGAGGCGCTGGACCGGGCGGAGCGCGGCTGACGCCTCCGGCTCAGCGGGCCGGGGCCGTGCGGGCGGTGAGGACGACGACGAGCAGCGCCACCAGCGCCACCGCGCCGAGCAGGTTGACCGAGGGGTAGCCGCCCACCGCCAGCACGGGCCCGGCGAGCGCGGCCAGCGCGGCCGCACCCAGGCTCATGGCGGAGTCGACGGTGCCCTGCAGCCGCACCCCGCCGGCCGCGGGGGCCTCGGCGGCCACCATCGCCGACCCGCCGACCAGGCAGGCCGACCAGCCCAGCCCGAGCAGGCAGAGCGCCACCGCCAGCCACCACGGGGCGGAGCTGGAGTGCGACTCGGGGGAGAAGGCGCCGCCGAGGAAGGCCAGCACGAACAGCCCCGCGCCCAGCAGCACCACCGGCAGCGGGCCGAAGCGGTCGCTCAGCCAGCCGAAGACGGGGCTGGCGGCGTACATGCCGAGGACGTGGATGCTGATCACCAGCCCGACCAGGGTCAGCGACATGCCCTGGTGGTTCATGTGCACCGGGGTCATCACCATCACCGAGACCATCATCGCGTGGCCGGTGACGACCGCCACCACACCGATCCGCAGCGAGGGACGGCGCAGCGCACCGACCAGCAGCCGCAGCGAGGACGCCCGGGCCGCGGTCCGCTCCGCACCGGTCACCGGCTCCGGGCGGCGGGCCGGCAGACCGACCGCCAGCACGAGGGTCGCGGCGAGGAAGACCACCACGGAGAACAGGAACGGCCCGGCCAGCCCCGGCAGGCCGAGGAGCACCCCGACCTCGCTCCCCGGCTGGGACAGGTTCGGCCCGATCACCGCGCCCACCGTGGTGGCCCAGATGACCACCGACATCGTCCGCGCCCGGCGCTCGGGCACCGCCAGCTCGGCGGCGGCGTAGCGGGCCTGCAGCCCGACCGCGGTGGCCGCCCCGAACAGCAGCATCCCCAGCACCATCAGCGGCAGCCAGCCCAGCACGGCCGCGCCCAGCACCGCGAGCGCTCCCGCGGTGGCCGCGCCCGCACCGACCGCCAGCCCGAGCCGGCGCCCGGAGCGGGCGGCCAGCTCGGCCAGCGGCACCGAGGCCAGCCCCGCCCCGACGATGGAGGCGGTCTGGGCGACCCCGGCCGCCGAGGCCGTCCCCGCCAGCTCCTCGGCCAGCACCCCGCCGACCGCCACCCCGGACGCCACCCCGATCCCCGTCAGCAGCTGGGTGACCACGAGCACCGCCACGCCGCGACGGGCACCCGGCACCCGGGTCGGGGCGGTGCGGGGGAGGGTGAGCTGCGGTTCGGTCACGGGCCTCATCATCGCGGGCCGCGAGCCCCGCTGTCGTTAGGATTCCGCCGTGACGACTCCTCCCGTGCCGCCTCCCGCGCTCGAGCGCTTCGCCCTCAAGCAGAAGCTGTCGATGCTGACCAACCGCTTCGAGGTGCGCGCCGGCGACGGCGACGGGCCGGTGCTGGCGATGGCGCAGCAGAAGCGGATGGCGATGCGGGAGCAGGTCACCTTCTTCGCCGACGAGCAGCAGCGGGTGCCGGTGTTCGGGTTCAAGGCCCGCGGGATCATGGACCTCGGCACCACCTACGACGTCACCGATGCCGCCGGCCAGCCGATCGGCTGGTTCCGCAAGGACTTCGGCGCCAGCCTGCTGCGCTCCACCTTCCACGTCGGCGTGCCGCACCAGGGGCTGGAGGGGTCGGGCCAGGAGCGCAGCCAGCTGGTGGCCGTGCTGCGCCGCTTCACCGACTTCGGCTGGCCCGTCCACTTCGACTTCGCCGCCGCCGGGGGCGTCCCGATCATGAGCATCGAGCGCCGCTGGAGCCTGCGCGACGCCTACCAGGTCGAGCTGCCCGCCGCCCCGAACGGCGCCCGGATGGACTGGCGGGTCGCGGCCTGCCTCGCCGTCGGCTGCGACGTCCTGCTGGAGCGCTGACCGCCCTGAGCACGTGTATGTCATCGCGGTGACCCCCGGCGTGGCGCGGCGTGTCGCGCCGTCGGCCGACCGCGGCCGACACGTTCCCAGGGTGCACGCGCAGCGACTATGCTGGCCGCACAGGCGTCCGAGCCGTCATCAGCGGCGAGCCTCCGGAAGAACAGGGCCTGCCGGCCCCCAGTAGAACCGGACGGGTAGGCCCGTCACAGCCGTCACGAGCGGTCGCCCCCTGCGCCGATGGAGCGGGGGCGGCAAGCGAGGTGGTACCGCGAGCACCGGCACGACGCCGGGCCCTCGTCCTCGCACCGAGGAACGACGCAGGAGTGCCACCGCCATGAGCGAGACCGCCGCGACCACCTCCGGCTACCGCCCGGTGCCGGCGCAGATCGACCTGCCCGCGATGGAGCACGAGGTCCTCGAGCGCTGGAAGAGCGAGCAGACCTTCCGCCGCACCCTCGACCAGACCCGCGGACGCCCGTCCTGGACCTTCTACGAGGGCCCGCCCACCGCCAACGGCACCCCCGGCACCCACCACATCGAGGCCCGGGTGTTCAAGGACGTCTTTCCCCGCTTCAAGACGATGCAGGGCTTCCACGTCGAGCGGAAGGGCGGCTGGGACTGCCACGGCCTGCCGGTCGAGCTCGCGGTGGAGAAGGAGCTCGGGCTCAACGGCAAGCCCGACATCGAGACCTACGGCATCGAGGCCTTCAACGCGCGCTGCCGCGAGGCCGTCATGCGCAACGTCGACCTCTTCACCCAGCTCACCGACCGGATGGGCTACTGGGTCGACACCGACCACCCCTACCGCACCATGGACGCCTCCTACGTGCAGTCGGTGTGGTGGGCGCTCAAGCAGATCTTCGAGAAGGGTCTGCTGGTCGAGGACTTCCGGGTCACCCCGTACTGCCCGCGCTGCGGGACCGGGTTGAGCGACCACGAGCTGGCCCAGGGCTACGAGACCGTCGTCGACCCGTCGGTCTACGTCCGGCTGCCGCTGACCTCGGGTCCGCTGGCCGGCGAGGCGGACCTGCTGATCTGGACGACCACGCCGTGGACGCTGCCCTCCAACGCCCTGGTCGCGGTCAAGGACGACGTCAGCTACGTCGTCGCCCGTCCCACCGGCGTCCCCCGCGAGCACGGCCACGACAAGCCCGTGGTGGTGGCCGAGACGCTGCTGCAGCACGCGCTCGGCGAGGGCTGGGAGGCCGACGGGGAGCACCGCTTCACCGGTGCGGAGATGGTGGGCTGGCGCTACACCCGTCCCTTCGACGTCGTGGAGTGGACCGGCGACGCGCACTTCGTCGTCACCGAGGACTACGTCACCACCGACGACGGCACCGGGCTGGTGCACCAGGCCACGGTGTTCGGCGCCGACGACTTCGACTCGGTGCGCCGCAACGGGGTCGAGCTGGTCAACCCGATCGACACCCGCGGCCGGTTCGTGGCCGAGACCGGGCTGGTCGGCGGGATGTACTTCCGTGAGGCCAACGAGACGCTGATCAACGACCTCGGCGCGCGCGGGCTGCTGTTCCGCCACCTCGACTACGAGCACTCCTACCCGCACTGCTGGCGCTGCCACAGCGCGCTGATGTACTACGCGCTGCCGTCCTGGTACATCCGCACCACCCAGGCCAAGGACGCCCTGCTGCGCGAGAACGAGCGCACCACCTGGCACCCGGAGTCGATCAAGTGGGGCCGCTACGGCGACTGGCTGCACAACAACATCGACTGGGCGCTCTCGCGCAGCCGCTACTGGGGCACGCCGCTGCCGATCTGGCGCAACGACGCCGACCCCAGCCAGCTGCGCGTCGTCGGCTCGCTGGCCGAGCTGTCCGAGCTGGCCGGGCGCGACCTGTCCGACCTCGACCCGCACCGGCCGTTCATCGACGACGTCACCTTCACCGTGGACGGCGTCGAGGGCACCTTCCGCCGGGTCCCGGAGGTCATCGACGCCTGGTTCGACTCCGGCTCGATGCCCTTCGCCCAGCACGGCTACCCGCACCTGCCCGGCTCGGTGGAGGCCTTCGAGCAGGCCTACCCCGCCGACTTCATCTGCGAGGCGATCGACCAGACCCGCGGCTGGTTCTACACCCTGATGGCGGTCGGCACGCTGGTCTTCGACCGGAACAGCTACAAGGACGTCGTCTGCCTGGGCCACATCCTGGCCGAGGACGGCCGCAAGATGAGCAAGCACCTGGGCAACATCCTCGAGCCGATCCCGCTGATGGACACCCACGGCGCGGACGCGGTGCGCTGGTTCATGGCCGCCGGCGGCTCGCCCTGGGCCGCCCGCCGGGTGGGTCACCAGACCATCGGCGAGACCGTCCGCAAGGTGCTGCTGACCTACTGGAACTCGGTCTCCTTCCAGGCGCTCTACGCCCGCGCCAACGACTGGACGCCGACCGGCGGGGCCCCCGCGGTGGCCGAGCGGCACGTGCTCGACCGCTGGCTGGTCTCCGAGACCCACACGCTGGTCACCCGGGTGACCGAGGCGCTGGAGGCCTACGACACCCAGCGGGCCGGCGCGCTGGTCAGCGAGTTCGTCGACGGGCTGTCCAACTGGTACGTCCGGCGTTCGCGCCGCCGCTTCTGGGAGGGCCAGCCCTCGGCGCTGTGGACGCTGCACGAGACCCTGCAGACGCTGACCTGCCTGATGGCGCCGCTGGCCCCGTTCATCACCGAGCGGGTCTGGTCGGACCTGTTCGTGGCCTCGGGCAGCGTCGAGGTGGACTCGGTGCACCGGGCGTCCTGGCCGGTGGCCGACCCGTCCCTGGTCGACACCGCCCTCGCGGAGTCGATGGCGCTCACCCGGCGGGTGGTCGAGCTGGGCCGGGCGGCCCGCTCGGAGGCGAAGGTGAAGATCCGCCAGCCGCTGTCGCGGGTGCTGGTCCCGAGCGCGGCCGACGCCCGGCTGAGCGACGAGCTGCGGGCGGAGGTGGCCGCCGAGCTCAACATCGAGCGGGTGGAGAGCTTCTCGCGAGCCGGCGACCTGGTCGACCACAGCGCCAAGGGCAACTTCCGTGCCCTGGGCAAGCGGTTCGGCAAGCAGACCCCGACGGTCGCCCAGGCCATCGCCGAGGCCGACGCGGACGCGCTCGCCGCGGTGCTGGCCGACGGCGGTACCGCGAAGGTCGAGGTGCCGGGGCTGGGCGAGGTCGAGGTGGGTCCGGAGGAGGTGCTGCTGACCGAGCGTCCCCGGGAGGGCTGGTCGGTGGTGAACGAGCACGGCGAGACCGTCGCCCTCGACCTGCACCTGACCCCGGAGCTGGTCCGGGCCGGGCTGGCCCGCGAGGTCGTCCGGCTGGTGCAGGAGGCCCGCAAGGACTCCGGTTTCGACGTCTCGGACCGGATCGTCCTGCACTGGTCGGCCGGTGGTGAGCTGGCCGAGGCGTTGCGCGAGCACGCCGCCCTGGTGGCGGGGGAGGTGCTGGCCACCGAGATGGCCGAGGCCGAACCCGCCGACGGCTGGCGGCGCGACGAGGAGCTGGGGCTGGCCTTCACGGTCCGCCGGGTGTGACCGGGGCGACCACCCCGGCGCCCCGGCCCTCGGGCCCGGTGGACGGGCGGGGGGCGGGCACGTGACCGGCGTGCTGGTCGGGTTCTCGATCATCGGCTTCGTGATCGCCGTCGGCTGGCTGCTGGGACGGCTGGGGATCGTCGAGCAGGAGTCGCGGTTCGTGCTCAACAAGGTGGCCTTCTTCGCCGCCGGGCCCGCGCTGCTGTTCACGGTGCTCTCCCAGGCCGACGTGTCGGTGCTGTTCTCGGAGTTCCTGCTGGTCACGCTGTGCGCCTTCGTCGTCGTGGCGCTGCTCTACGCCGTACTGGCGCGGGCACTGCTGACGAGGGACACCGGCCGGGTGCTGGTCGGGGCGTTCACCTCCGGCTACTCCAACGCCAACAACATCGGGCTCCCGGTGGCGGTCTACGTCATCGGGGACGCCCAGTTCGCGGGTCCGGTGCTGCTGCTGCAGCTGCTCGTGCTGTCCCCGCTGATGCTGGCCGCCCTGGACCTGGCGTCCGCCCAGCGCTTCAGCGTGCGCCGCGTGCTCACCCAGCCGTTCCGCAACCCGATCGTCGTGGCGGCCGCGGTCGGCGCGCTGGTGTCGGTGCTCGGGATCCGGGTGCCCGCCCCGGTGCTGGCACCGATGGAGATCCTCGGCGGGGCCGCGGTGCCGCTGATGCTGCTGGCGTTCGGCGTCTCCCTCGGCGGGGAGCGTCCGCTGCGGCCGGGCTCTGGTCGCCGCGAGATCGTGCTGGCGGTGGTGCTCAAGGTGGTGGTGATGCCGGTGGTGGCCTACCTGCTGGCCCGCTTCGTCTTCGCGCTGCCCGACGACCTCGTCTACGCCGTCGTCATCCTCGCGGCGCTGCCCAGCGCGCAGAACATGTACCAGTACGCCCTGCGCTACCGCACCGGTGAGGTGGTGGCCCGCGACGCCGTCCTCATCACCACCGTGCTCGCGCTGCCGGTGATGCTGCTCGTCGCCTGGCTGCTGCGCGGCTGAGACGCCGGCCTGAGGGCACCGGCCGGTCGACGGCGGCCCGGCCCGCACGTGACGTCTGCATGACGCCCGGGACTAAGTCTTGCCTTCCCCCCGCCCCCGGTCGTTAACGTATACGTATGCATCTCACCGAGAAGGACCTCGCCCGCGTCGACGGACGGGTCACCGTCCTGCGCGCGCCCGACCGTCCCGACGTCGCCGCCCAGTCCGATCCGGCGGTGCGGGAGACCGTCAGCGGCATGCTGCTCGACATCGAGGCGAACGGCCTGGCCGCCGTGCGCCGCTACGCCGAGCAGCTCGACGGCTGGACCGGTGGCGAGGACTTCACCGTCGAGGCCGACGAGATCGAGACCCGTACCGCGCACCTCCCCGACGACCTCAAGCGCGCCCTCGACACCGGCGCCGAGCGGACCCGGCGGTTCGCCGAGATGCAGCGCGCGCACCTCACCGACTTCGAGGACGAGGTCGTCCCCGGGGTGGTCTGCGGGCAGCGCTACATCCCGGTGGGCACCGTCGGCGCCTACCTGCCGGCAGGACGCTTCCCGCTGCTGGCCAGCGCCTTCATGACGATCGGCGTGGCCCGCGCGGCCGGCGTCGGCCAGGTCGTCTCCACCACGCCGCCGTCGCACCAGGGCACCGCCCACCCCGCCGTCCTGTACGCGGCCCGGGCCTCTGGTGCGGAGCGCGTCCACACCATCGGCGGCGTCCAGGCGCTGGCCGCGATGGCCTTCGGGCTGCTGGACGGCGACCCGGCCGACATGGTGGTCGGCGCCGGCAACGCCTACGTGGCGGAGGCCAAGCGGCAGCTCTTCGGCCGGGTGGGGATCGACGTCCTCGCCGGGCCGTCGGAGGTGGCGGTGATCGCCGACGGGCAGGCCTCGCCGGTCATGGTGGCCGCCGACCTGCTGGCCCAGGCCGAGCACGGACCCACCTCGCCGGCCTGCCTGGTGACCACCTCGCTCGAGCTCGGCCGGGCCGTCGAGCGTGAGATCGCCCGGCAGCTGGAGGGCCTGGCGACCCGCGACATCGCCGGTGCGGCGTGGCGTGACTGGGGCTCGATCTACGTGGTGGAGGACGACGAGGCGGCGGCCCAGGTGATGGACCTGCTGGCACCGGAGCACCTGGAGATCCTCACCGAGGACCCCGACTGGTACCTGCGCCGGCTCACCAGCTACGGCTCGCTGTTCCTCGGGCCCTGGTCGACGGTGGCCTACGCCGACAAGGGGATGTCGGGCACCAACCACGTGCTGCCGACCGGACGTGGTGCCCGCTACGCCGCCGGGCTGTCGGTCACCGGCTACCTCAAGCAGGTCACCTACCAGCGCGCCACCCGGGAGGCGACCCGGGCGCAGGCCGAGCCCGTGGTGACCATCGCCGACTTCGAGCAGATGCCGGGGCACCGCGACAGCGCCCAGCTCCGGCTCGACCTGATCAGCTGACCACCGCAGCGCATGCGTCTGCATGCGCATGAAGGACTGGCTCCGGCCACCCGATCGAGGGAGACGACGATGTTCGACCACTTCTGGACGAAGGCGGCTGCCGGCTGCCTCGTCGCGGTCAGCCTCCTGCTGACCGGCTGCGGCGCCGGGTCGCGCACCGCGGCCAACACCGCCACCGAGGTCGCCTGCGACTTCGCCAACCCGCCCGAGCCGGTCACGGTCAACGTGCTGGCCTACAACTCCTCGGCCGTCGACCCGTTCACCAACACGATGGTGGCCAGCTGCAGCCACGACAACGTGACCCTGGAGCACGACCCGATCGACTTCGCCGGCCAGGTGCAGAAGACGACCGCCACCCTGTCGGGTGAGAGCGGCACCTACGACATCATCGAGAGCTACTCCTTCGTCATCCCGCAGTACGGGTCGGAGGGCAAGCTCGAGCCGCTGGACCCCTATCTCGAGGAGTTCGGCGACAAGTACGGCCTCGACGCCATCAACCAGGAGATGCTCGACTCGCTGAGCTACGAGGGCACGGTGTACGGCCTGCCGATGCAGGCCCAGATGCTCGTGCTGGCCTACCGCAAGGACGTCTTCGACGAGCTGGGGCTGCAGCCGCCGACCACCTTCGCCGAGCTGCGCGAGGTCTCCCAGGCCATCCAGGACGCCGGAGAGATCCGGTATCCGCTGGCCCTGCCGTGGTTGTCCAGCTCCGACATCGGCACCGCCTACAAGGCGGCGCTGGGTTCGCAGGGCGTGGACTACGTCGACCCGGACACCCGGGAGCCGCTGTTCACCTCCGAGGAGTCGCGGACGGCCCTGGAGGAGATGAAGTCGCTGGTGCCCTACATGGACCCGCAGGTGACCACCTTCGACCAGCCCAAGGTGCAGCAGCAGCTGTTCAACGGCGACGCCGCGATGGGGATCATGTTCTCCGGCCGGATGGTGGACCTGACCAAGGAGACCAACACCGAGCACGCCGGCGACTTCGCCTTCGCCGCGCCGCCGGCGGTCCTGGAGGGCGGTCGTCAGTACGGGGCGCTCTCGGTCGACGGGTGGTCGATCCCGGTCAACACCGACGTCGACAAGCGCCTGCTCTTCGAGCTGATCGCGGCCTCGGTGAGCGAGGACGCCTCGCGGGCGTCGATCCCCGCGGCCTACCCGGCCCGGGAGGGTCTGGTGACCGAGGAGAACTCCCCGTACGCGGCGGCGGCGAACGAGGCGATCCAGAACGTGCCCGAGCCCGCCCCGTTCCCGTGGGTGGCGAAGATGAGCAGCGGCACCAGCGAGGTCGTCGCCCAGGTCGTCACCGGGGCCATCTCGGTGGAGGAGGGCCAGCGGCAGATGCAGGAGATCGGCGAGCAGGTGATGGCCGAGCAGGGCTGACGCCCCCGGCACCGCGCCAGACGGTGCGGCGGGACGACCTCCCGCCGCACCACCTCGACACCCCGGGAAGGGGGAGCACTCATGCGCAGACGGGAGTTCGTCGCCCTGACGCTGCCCAGCGTGCTGGTGATGTTCGGCTTCATGCTCGTCCCGCTCTACCGGACGGTGGAGTGGAGCTTCGAGCGGGTCAGCTACGGCCAGGCGGGCACCTTCGTCGGCCTGCAGAACTACCTGGCGGCCCTCACCGAGCCGCGGTTCGGCCGGGCGGTGGTGTTCACCGTCGGCCTGACGCTGGTGGTCACGGTGGTCACCGTCTGCCTCGGCTACCTCATCGCCACCCTGGTCAACGGCCTGGGCCGGATGCGTCCGGTGGTGCTGGGGATCATGCTGGTCTCCTACGTGATCCCGCACGTGGTCGGCGCCGTGTCGTTCTCGTGGCTGTTCGACTCCAACTTCGGCGGCGTGGCCAACTTCCTGCTCGGCCGGCTGACCGGCGGCGACGTGCTGTGGTTCACCGACCTGTGGCCCAACCGGCTGATCATCGCCCTCAACGTCATCTGGTCGATGCTGCCCTTCGTCATGCTGATGATCCTGGCCGGGCTGCAGGGGGTCTCGCGCGAGACGCTGGAGGCCGCCCAGATCGACGGGGCGGGCACCCTCGGGCGCCACTGGCACGTGATCATCCCGAGCATCCGCGGCGTGCTCGGCTTCGCGGTGCTGATCTCGACCATGGACGTCCTGCGCACCTTCGACAACCTGGTCCCGCTCGCGCCGCAGGCGGTGGGCCTGGGCAACGAGTCGATCATGCTCTACGTCTACAACGTCGCCTTCCGCGAGGGCGCAGAGGACCTCGGGCTGGGCAGCGCCATCAGCGTGCTGACCATCCTCCTCATCCTGCTCCTGCTCTACCCCTCCATCCGCTCGATCCTGAAGGAGGCGAAGGAGGCGTGAGCACCCTGACCGCCGCCGACTCCGGCACCGCCCGACCTCTCGACACCGCTGCGGAGGTGGTCGCCCGGCGGCTGCCCCGCGGACGCCCTCGGACCACCGCCGCCGTGCTCGGCGGCCTCTTCCTGGCCGCCACCTGCATCATCATGTTCGCCCCGTTCCTGTGGACGATCATGGCCTCGACGAAGACGACCCGGGAGGCCTTCGCCAACCCTCCGGTGTTCCTCTACGAGCCGACCGTGACGGCCTTCGTCGACCTGTGGCAGACCACCGACTTCTACCTCTACCTGATCAACACCCTGGTGGTGGCGGTGATCACCACCGTGGTGGCCCTGCTGGTGGGGTTGCCGTGCGCCTACGCGCTGTCGCGGTTCCCCGGCTACGTCTCGGCGGGGCTGCTCATCCTGGCGCTGGTCTTCCGGGCGCTGCCGCGGTTCGCGGTCGTGCTGCCGATGTACGACATCTCCCGGGCGCTCGGGGTCTACGACACCACCTACGCGCTGGCGGCGGCGCTGATCGCCATCAACCAGCCCTTCACCATCTGGCTGCTGCGCAACTTCTTCGCCGAGATCCCGCGCGAGCTGGACGAGGCCGCCATGGTCGACGGCTGCAGCCGGCTGCAGATGCTGCGCAAGGTGATGATCCCGCTGATGGGCCCGGGCATCCTCACCGCGGGGATCTTCACCTTCCTCTTCGGCTTCCAGGAGTACCTGACCGCCGCCATCCTCACCGACACCACCTCGAAGACGGTGCCGGTCTTCATCGCCACCCAGCTGGGCCAGACGCTGCCGATGCTGCAGCAGGCGGCGGCGGCCACCGTGCTGCTGACGATCCCGGTGATCGGCATCGCCTTCGTGGCGCAGAAGTACCTGGTGGCCGGGCTCAACTCCGGCGCCGTCAAGGGCTGACGCCGTCCGCCCCGCCCGGTGCGCCGGTGCGGGGCGGGTCAGCGCGGACGGGCCTCGACCAGCTGGGCGAGGTGGCGCATGAGCACGTCGGCGGTGTTGTAGACCACCAGGGCGGCGCCCGCGCTGAAGGAGGCCCGGGCCTGCTCGGGGGTGCTGACGATGTCCATCCGCAGGGTGCCCCGCTCGGCGACCGCGCGGTGCACGGCGTCGACGCACTCCGGCAGCGGCGGGTCGGTCTCGGTGCGGGCGGCGGCCAGGTCGGCGGCGCCGACCATCAGGCCGTCCAGCCCGGGCACCCGGACGATCTCGTGGACCGCCCGCACGCCGGCGGGTGACTCGACCATGCCGATGACGAGCGTCTCGTCGGCGCGCTCGCGGTGCTCCTTCGCCGGCACCCGGCCGAAGTCGCCGGCGCGGGTGTAGGTGGCGAACCCCCGGTGCCCCAGCGGTGGGTAGCGGGCCGAGTCGACCAGCCGGGCGGCGGTCTGCGGGTCGTCCACGTGCGGGGCCACCACTCCGGCCACCCCCTGGTCGAGCGCCCGCAGCACCAGGGCCGGTTCGTCGCTTCCGGTGCGGAGGAGCACGTCCAGACCGTGCAGCTGGGCCACGGTGACGTGGCGGCGCAGCTCGACCACGTCGGCCGGACCGTGCTCGCAGTCGATGAGCACGAAGTCGAAGCCGCTGACCGCGGCCATCTCGAGCAGGTCCTCCGAGGGCAGCCGGAGCAGCACGCCGAGCAGACGCTCGCCGGCTTCCAGGCGCCGTCGCATCCCGGGGGCCGGGACGCCCATCAGGCCACCATCCCGGCCGACAGGTCGACGTCGGCGCCGCACAGCCCGGGCATCTGCAGCATCGCCAGCACGGCCCGTCCGACCTCCTCCTCGGTCACCATCCGGCCGAGCGCGGCCCGGGAGACGAAGGCCTCGCGCGCCTCGGCCACGGTGGTGCCGGAGCGCTCGGCCTCGAGGCGGAAGTTGCGCTCCATCCGCGGGCCCTCGACGGGGCCGGGGGACAGGCTGTTGACGTTCACGCCGGCGGGCCCGACCTCGAAGGCCAGCGTGGTGGTCAGCCCGAGCACGGCCATCTTCGAGGCGCAGTACGGCGTCCGCCCGGCGAGCGGGCGCTTGCCCGAGACCGAGGCGACGTTGACGACGTCGCCTCGTCCGGCACGCACCATCGCGGGCAGGAAAGCCCGGCACACCAGGAACACCCCGCGGACGTTGACGTCGAAGACCTCGTCCCAGTCCTCGACCGCGATCTCGGTCAGCGGGGCGACCGGGCCGGCGATCCCGGCGTTGTTGACCAGCACCGAGACGTCCTCCCCGGTGAGCTCGTCGGCCAGCGCGGCCACCTGCCCGGGGTCGCTGACGTCGGCGACGGCGCAGCGCACCCGTTCGCCCAGCCGCCCGGCCACCGCCTCCAGCGTGCTGCGGCGCCGACCCACCAGCACCACCCGGGCGCCGTCGCCGTGCAGGGCGGTCGCGATGGCGGCGCCGAGCCCGTTGCCGCCGCCGGTGACCAGGGCCGTCCGGCCGGTCAGGCTCACGCCCGGTCCCCGGCGGTCACGGCGTGGGCGGCCTCGATCCAGTCGAAGGTCTGCCCGGTGTGCTTCCAGACCCGGACGTCGCCGGAGCGGGCGTGGCCCTCGAACCGCTCGACCCGGGCGGCCCGGCCGCAGACCTCGCCGAGCATGCTGCTCGTCTGCTCCGAGCGGACCTCCTGGTAGGTCACCGTCTTGAGGTACTTCCCGACCCAGAGGCCGCCGGTGTAGCGGGCCGAGCCCAAGGTGGGCAGGACGTGGTTGGTGCCGATGACCTTGTCCCCGTAGGAGACGCAGGTGCCCTCGCCGAGGAACAGCGCACCGTAGCTGCGCATCTGCTCCAGCGCCCGGCGCGGCTCGCGGGTCAGCACCTGCACGTGCTCGAAGGCCAGCGAGTCACCCAGGGCGAACGCCTCGTCCAGGTCGTCCACGACGACCACCTGGCCGAAGTCGCGCCAGGCCGGCTCGGCGTAGTCGCGGGTGGGCATCGCCGGCAGCAGGGCCTCGATGTGGCGCAGCGTCTCCTCGGCGACGCGGGCGCTCGGCGTGATGAGCACCGCGGGGGACTCGGGCCCGTGCTCGGCCTGGGAGAGCAGGTCGACCGCGCACACGAACGGGTCGGCCTCCTCGTCGGCGATCACGAGGATCTCGGTGGGCCCGGCGAACAGGTCGATCCCGACCTCGCCGTACAGCTGACGCTTGGCCTCGGCGACGTAGGCGTTGCCCGGGCCGGCGATGGTGGCGACGGGGGAGATCGTCTCGGTGCCGACGGCCATCGCGGCCACCGCCTGGACGCCGCCGAGCAGGTAGATCTCGTCGGCGCCGGCCATCGCCATCGCGGCGACGGTGGCCGCGGGCACCTCGCCCTGGATCGGCGGGGTGCAGGCCACCACCCGCGGCACGCCGGCCGCCTTGGCGGTGAGGATGGTCATGTGCGCCGAGGCGGTCAGCGGGTACTTCCCGCCGGGGATGTAGGCGCCCACGGAGTCGACCGGCACGTGCCGGTGACCGAGGAACACCCCGGGCAGCGTCTCCACCTCGAGGTCGTGCAGGGTCGCCCGCTGGGCCTCGGCGAAGCCGCGCACCTGGTCCTGCACGAAGCGGATGTCGGCCACGACCTGCTCGGGCAGCCCGGCGACGATCTCGCGCACCTGCTCCTCGTCGAGGCGAAACGCGGCGGGGCTCCACCGGTCGAAGGTCTCGGAGTACTGCCGCACCGCGGCGTCGCCGCGCTCGCGCACGTCGGCGATGATCTCGGCGACCCGCTGGCTGACCCCGGCCTGCGTGGTGTCGGCGAACGACTTGCTGCGACCCTGCTTCAGGTAGTGCGGCACGGGGGGCTCCTCCATCGACGGTGACATACGTATGCTTAGCCAGTGAATCCGACGACCTCCGTGGCCGTCAAGGGCGGGTGTGCGGCATGATGCGGGCGGTCAGGAGGTAGCCGATGGTCACCAGCCACGACGTCGCGCGGCTGGCTGGGGTCTCCCAGCCGACCGTGTCGCGGGCGTTGCGGGACAGCCCCAACGTCTCGGCGGAGACCAAGGAGCGCGTCCGTCGGGCGGCGCGCAGCCTGGGCTACGTCGTCAGCGAGTCCGGGCGCGCGCTGGCCAGCGGCCGGACCCGCCGGGTGGGGCTGCTGGTCACCGACCTGGAGAACCAGTTCTACCCCTACGTCATCGCCGCGATGCACCGCCAGCTCGAGGCCCTTGACCACCAGCTGATCCTGCACACCGAGGACCGCGACGGCGAGGACGTGACCGAGCGGCTGTTCTCCCACGGGCTCGACGGCGTCCTGCTGGCGACCACGACCAGCGACTCCGCGCTGCCGGTGCGGCTGCGCGACCGTGGCGTGCCGTTCGTCTACTTCAACCGGACGTCGGCGGTCGAGGCGGACTCGGCCACGGTCGATGCCGCCGCCGGTCTGGGAGAGGTGGCCGAGGCGCTGGCCCACCGCGGGCACCGGCGGGTGGCTGCGATCTTCGGGCCGCGCAACACCAGCACCGGTGAGGAGCGCGAGGAGGCGTTGCGCGAGGCGCTGGAGCACCACGGCATCGGGCTGCCGCGGGCGCTCACCCACCGCGGCCCCTTCGACGTCGAGACCGGCCACGCCGGGATGCGGCGCTTCCTCGCGCTGCCGCAGTGTCCGACCGCGGTCGTCTGCAGCAACGACGTGGTCGCCATCGGAGCGGTCAACGCCGCCCACGAGGCCGGTCTGGCCATCCCGGAGCAGGTGTCGGTGGTGGGCTTCGACGACCTGCCGCCGGCCCGGTGGCCGGTCTTCGCCCTGACCACCGTCGCCTACGACCTGACCGCCATGGCGCAGGCCGCGGCCCGGCTGCTGATCGAGCGGATCGAGGCGGGGGACCGGGCCGGCTCCTACCGCCACGAGGTGTTCCCGACCCGGCTGGTGCACCGCCGGACGCTGGCGGCCGCGCCCGCGCGCTGAGCCGCATCGGGGTCGGTCACCCTTGCGGCCTGCTTCTGCATACGCATACAGTCGGTCTGGCGCCACGTCATCCGACCCGAGGAGCAGCCCGATGGCCCTTGACCCCGTCGCGTACCAGCCCTACGCCGACCCCGACGACTTCATCCGCGAGGTGACCGACCTCATCTGGGTGGACCGGGCCATCGGCTACATCCGGGAGAACTACGAGCCGGACTCCATCGTCCACGGCGTGCTGGGCACCTCGGTCGGCCGTGACGAGGTCATCCAGGGCAGCCTGATGCGGATCGCCGACACCCCGGACCGGATCGGGCAGGCCGAGGACGTGGTCTGGGAGCAGCGCGGGGACGACGCCTTCCTCAGCTCCCACCTGGTGCTGAGCATCGACCCGCACACCGGGTTCCGCAGCCGCACCATCGCCAACTGCCTCTACCGCCGCGGCCGGATGGTCGAGGAGTGGGTGACCCGCGACGGTCTGGCCATCGCCCTGCAGACCGGTCAGGACCCCGACGAGATCGCCGCGCAGCGGAAGTTCGCCGGCTACACCGGCTCGATGACCCGGCCGCCCAAGCCCGACATCACCCGTGACGGCGACAGCGGCCCCCGGCCCGACGACTTCCGGCCCGAGGTCGAGATGGTGCTGGAGTTCCTCGAGAACGTGTGGAACCAGCGCGAGCTGGAGAAGGTCGGCCGCTACTGGATCCGCGACCTCGTGCTCAACGACGTCGCCGACCGCACGGTGATCCGGCCCGAGGGCTACCGGCGCTCCCTGCTCACCCTGCTGCGCGCCTTCCCGGGCGCCCGCTTCGAGTGGCGCGACGTGCAGACCCACCACGCCGAGCGCTACGCCGGTCTGCGGATCGCCGTCACCTGGCGGATGCTCGGCGTCTACGACGGCATGGCCGACTACGGACCGCTCACCGGGTCGCCGGTGGAGGTGCTGGGGATCTCGCAGTTCCTCGTCCAGGACGGCCGCCTCGTCAAGGAGACCCGGGTCTACGACGACCTGGCCATCCGCACCCAGATCATCGGCGCCCGCGGCGACACCGCCTACGAGCCCACCAACATCTACTGACCCCCACACCTCGAGGAGCACCTCATGACCGACCTCGTCGACCGCCCCACGACCACGCTGTCGCGCGCGGAGGTGGAGCGGCGCACCATCCGCCGCAGCGACTGGGTGCCCTGCCAGGCCGCCTTCATCGACTGCCGCACCCCCGGCTCGGACCGCAAGTCCAACTTCCAGTTCATCGGCCCCGGGGTCTCCCAGAGCTCCACCCAGTTCGTCAACCTGACCGACCCGCACGGGTTCAACCTCGGCGCCGCCGGGATGCCGAACGGGGTCAGCAACAGCCTGCACCTGCACTTCACCGCCGAGGTCTTCATCAACCTCGGCGGGGAGTTCCTCATCCGCTGGGGCGTGGACGGCACCGAGGGTGAGTACCTCTGCACCGACGGCGACATCATCTCGGTGCCCACCTGGGCCTTCCGCGGGTTCACCAACGTGGGCCCCGACGACGGCATCCTGCTGACGATCCTGGGCCACGACGTGACCGGCGGCATCATCTGGGGTCCGGCCGTGCTGCGGGACGCGGAGTCCCACGGACTGCACCTCACCGCCGACAACCGCCTCATCGACACCGTGGCCGGCGACGTGGTGCCCGACGACGTCGCCCTGATCAAGCCGATGCCGCAGGAGCAGATCGACGCCCTGCGCCACTGGTCGGTGGAGGAGATGCGGGCCCGGGTGATGACCCCGGGCGACCGCCGCCCCGTCGAGCACGGTCTGCTCTGCGGCACCCTGCCCGGGGGCGGCGCCCGGATCACCCCGGTGATCGGCTACGGCATGGTCGAGGACCGGCGCGCGCAGCCGCTGCTGCACGAGCCGCACACCTTCAACGTCGCCTGGCTGACCGCGACGCCCGGGGAGGGCGTGCTGAGCCACCGCCACGAGCGCACCCAGGTGCTGGTCGCCAAGTCCGGGCGCTGGCAGGTGCACCTGGAGGACCAGACCGTCGAGCTCGACCCCGACGACATGCTCTCGGTGCCGCAGGGCAGCTGGCGCAGCTTCACCCTGCTGTCGGAGGCCGGCTCGCCCGCCGAGGCCGGCACCGGTGAGCTGCTGGTGATCAACGGCGGTGACGACCGGGTGCTGCTGGAGTGGGCGCCGGAGGTGGTCGAGGCCGCCGAGCGCTCGGGCTGGGTGCTGGACCCCAACGGCTACCTGGCGCCGGCCGCGGTGATACGCACCGCCACCGAGGACGACTGACCCCGGTGGTCGAGCCGCACAGCGAGGAGGAGGGGCCTGCGCCGCGGGACGTCCCGTCCTGGACGCTGGCGGTCTGCCAGGTGCCGGTCGACATCGACGACCCGGCCGGCACCGAGCAGGCGGCTGCCGCGGCACTGGAGGAGGCGTGCCGGCGCGGTGCGGCCCTGGTGGTGCTGCCGGAGCTGCTGCTGAGCGGCTACGTGTTCGCCGACCCGGCCGAGGCGAGGCGCCGGGCCGAGTCCGCCGAGGACGGCCCGACCTCCCGGCTGGTCCGGCGCGTCGCCGGGTCGCGGGCCCTCGTCGTGGCCGGCTTCTGCGAACGCACCTCCGACGGTGCGGTGGCCAACAGCGCCCTGCTGGTCCAGGACGGCCGGGTGCGGGCGGTGCACCGCAAGACGCACCTGTGGGGTGGTGTCGAGAAGGCGGTCTTCACGCCGGGCACCCGTCGTAGCCCGGTGGTCGACACGCCGGTGGGCCGCATCGGGATGGCCATCTGCTACGAGATCGAGTTCCCCGAGTGGGTCCGCGACCTCGCCCTGCGCGGCGCCGACCTCGTCGCCGCGCCCAGCAACTGGCCGTGCCAGACGCCGCTGCTCCCCGACGAGGTGACCGAGGTCGTCCAGGCCCGGGCCGCGGCCGCCAGCTCCGGCGTCTACCTCGCCGTCGCCGACCGGGTGGGCCCCGAGCGGGGCGTGGACTGGGTGGGCGGCAGCGTGGTGGCCGACCCGGCCGGGCGCCGGCTGACCGAGCCGGCGCTGGGGCGCGCGGGGGTGCTGCTGGCCGAGGTCGACGTGCGGCGCGCCCGCGACAAGCGCCGCGGGCACCACAACGACCTCTTCGCCGACCGGCGGACCGACCTCTACCCCGACCTGTCGGACGGGTCCGGGTCGTCGTGGTGAACCCCCTGCCCCTGCTGCGGCTGCCCGGGATGCTGCTGGACGAGCGGCTGTGGTCGCGGGTCGGCGCCGGTGCGGACGTCGTCGACCTGCCGCTCGTGGGGGCGTCGCTGGAGGACGCGGTCGGGGCGGTGCTGGCCGTCGCGCCGCCGCGGTTCGACCTGGCCGGGCTGTCGCTGGGCGCGGTGGTGGCGATGGCACTGGTGGCCCGCGCCCCCGGCAGGGTGCGCCGGCTGGTGCTGCTCAGCTGCAACGGCCGGGCGCCCACCTCCGCCCAGCACGCCGGCTGGGACGCCCTGGAGGAGCGGGCGCTGGCGGGCGGGTTCGAGCGGATCACCCCGGAGGTGCTCTGGCCGTCCCTGGTCGCCCCGTCCCGCCGGGACGACGCGGGGCTGGCCGCGCTGGCCGAGGCGATGGCGGTCGCGGTGGGGGTGCACTCCTTCCGTCACCAGCTGGGGATCCAGCGCAGCCGGGAGGACGTGCGTCCCGGGCTCGCCCGGTTCCCCGGGCCGGCGACGGTGGTGGCCGGGGAGCTGGACGCGCTCTGCTCGCTGCCGATGCACGAGGAGATCGCCGCCGCGCTGCCGTCGGCGGAGCTGGTCGTGGTGCCGGGCGCCGGCCACCTCGTCCCGCTGGAGGCGCCGGAGGCGGTCGCGCCGCTGCTCGCCGATGGGGCCGTCGGCCCGCGCGCGACCGAGCCGTCCCGGGCCGGACGGCTCAGATCTGGACGGAGTCGTCCTCGCGCACCTCGACGCCGAGCTGGTCGAGCGAGGCCTGCATGACGGCCTGGACGGCCAGGGTGTCGGCCAGCGGCATGGTGGGGCTCTCGGTCAGGCCGAGGGAGAGGCACTGCCCGACTTCGTCGATCTGGTGGCCGTAGCCCACCCCGCGCGGCGGCAGCGAGAAGCTCTGCGGCTCGCCGGCGTTCGGGCGCAGCACTAGGCTGCTGGGGTGGTGGAACCGGGGCTCGAGCTCGATGTGCCCGCCGGTGCCCATGATGATCGCCCGGCTGGGCGTCTGCGACTCCAGCGAGCAGCTCAGCGCGGCCGAGCGGCCGTCCTCGAAGCCGAGCAGGTAGCTGACGGTGGCGTCGACGCCGTTGGGATAGGTCGAGCCGGCGGCGTGCACCGTCGTCGGGATGCCGAGGAACTGCTGGGCCAGGTTGATGACGTAGACGCCGAGGTCGAGGGTGGCACCGCCGCCGAGGGCGGGGGAGAAGAGCCGGTCCGACGGGTCGAAGTCGCGCTGGGAGCCGAGGTCGGCCTGGACGGCGCGGACCTCGCCGATCGCGCCGTCGTCGATGAGCTCCTGGGCCTTCACCACGGCGGGGAGGAAGCGCGTCCACAGCGCCTCCATCACGAACACCTCGGCTGCGCGGGCGGCGTCGACGACCTCCTGGGCGCCGGCGAAGGTGGCGGTGAACGCCTTCTCCACCAGCAGCGGCTTGCCGGCCTCGATCGCGGCCAGGGCCAGCCGGTGGTGCTGGGGGTGCGGGGTGGCGACGTAGACGACGTCGACCTCGGGGTCGGCCAGCAAGGCGGCGTAGCTGCCGTGGGAGCGGGGGATCCCGCGCTCCTCGGCGAAGGCGCGGGCCCGGTCGGCGTCGCGGGAACCGACGGCCACCAGCTCGGCGTCGGTGGCGGAGGAGAAGTCGGCCGCGAAGCTGGCGGCCATCCGACCGGTGCTGGCGATGCCCCAACGTGTCGTCATGCCCCGACCCTAGCGATGCTGCCGCGCCGGCGTCCCTGCCACGGGCTCAGCCGCCGGTCCTCCGCCGTCGGCCGAGGGCTCCTCCGCGGCGCGCAGCATGCGTCCGGCCTGGCGGCGCAGCTCGTCGCGGAACCCGCCGGGGGAGAGGACGGTGTACTCGGCCTCCAGGCTGTTGAGCGCCAGCACCGCCCAGTGCGGCTCCTCCGACACCATGCTCACCCGGCAGCGCCCGGGCCCGACCGCCTCCACCTCGGCCCAGCGGCCGACCCAGGAGCGGGCGTGCTCGGCGTCGGTGGCCACCTCCGCGACCACCCGCTCTCCGCCGCGCAGGGCGCGGGTCGTGCTCTGGACGAAGTCGGCGGCGGTCTCGGCGGGCAGCGCCCGGGGCCGGAACGGCTCGCGCAGCACCGTGCAGCGCCCGATCCGGTCGACCCGGAAGGTCCGCCAGTCCTGACGGAGCAGGTCGTAGCCGACGAGGTACCAGCGCCGGCCCTGCGGCACCAGCCGCAGCGGCTCCACCTTGCGCCGGGTGGTCCGGCCGTCGGCGCCGGTGTGCTCCAGCTCCACCCGCACCTGGTCGCGGCAGGCCAGCGCCAGGGTGGCCAGGGTCTCTGCGGCGACGGCCGGTGAGCCGGTGAGAGCCCGGCTGTCGGTCATCTGCGACAGCGCCTCCGCGCGGCGGCGCAACGCCTTCGGCAGCACCTGCATCACCTTGGCCAGCGCCCGCACCGAGGCCTCCGACAGCCCGGCGGCCGGTCCCCAGGTGGCGTCGCGCAGTGCCACCACGATGGCGACGGTCTCGTCGGCGTCCACCACCAGCGGCGGCATCGCCGCCCCGTGCTCGAGCTGGTAGCCGCCCTCCAGACCCCGGGTGGAGCGCACCGGGTAGCCCAGCTCGCGCAACCGGTCGATGTCACGGCGCAGCGTCCGCTCACTCACCTCCAGCCGGGCGGCGAGCTCGGGCCCGGCCCAGAACCGGTGGTTCTGCAGCAGCGACAGCAGCCGCAGCGTCCGTGAGCTGGTGGTGGCCATGGGTCCAGGATGGCCCGGCCTCCGGCCAGATGGTGGCCGGAAGGCTCAGTCCTTCGCGTCCTCCTCCTTCTTCTCCTCGCCATCCTCGTTCAGACCGAAGACGCCGAGCAGCCAGGGCGTGACGAAGATCGGGATGAAGACGAACCACCAGAACGAGCCCCAGCCGAGCACCGACGCGCCGATGATGGCGGCCGGCCAGGACAGTCCGGCCAGCAGCCTCCCGGTGACGACGGCGTGGCGGGACGGGCCGCGCCGCACCGGCGCCACCCCGCGGCGCACCAGCTCGGTCGAGGTGTGCCGGGAGTCGATCCGCGGCGCGGGCAGGTCGGTGAAGAGCGGGACGAGGTCGGTCTCGACCCGGGCGCCGAGCGCCCGGGTCATCCGCTCGTCGAACTCGTGCTGGTCCAGCCGACCGGCGGCCATGTGCTCCTGGAGGTAGCGCACCGCCAGGTCGCGCTCCTGGTCACCGATCCGCGGTGCCGGCCGTTCGGGCTGATCCACCCCGCCATTGTGCCGTCCGGTCGGGGTCGGGCGCCCAGCGGCGCCGCGGGCGTCCATCCACCTGGTGGGTGGACCGCTGCCGGGCCCCCGGCGCGTGGCACAGTGTCGGGCGTGACACGGGTCGTGCAGAAGTTCGGCGGGTCCTCGGTGGCCGACGCCGAGAGCATCAAGCGGGTCGCGCGACGGGTCCTGCGCACCAAGCAGGAGGGCCACGACGTCGTCGTGGTGATCTCGGCGATGGGTGACACCACCGACGAGCTGATGGACCTGGCCCTGCAGGTCTCGCCGCAGCCCGCACCGCGCGAGCTCGACATGCTGCTGACCAGCGGCGAGCGGATGAGCGCGGCCCTGCTGGCGATGGCGATCGCCGACCTGGGCGCCACCGCCCGCTCCTTCACCGGCTCCCAGGCCGGGGTGATCACCACCGGCACCCACGGCAACGCCCGGATCATCGACATCACCCCCGGGCGCATCCAGTCCGCACTGGACGAGGGCGACATCGTCATCGTGGCCGGGTTCCAGGGCGTCTCCCAGGACACCAAGGACATCACCACCCTCGGCCGGGGCGCCTCCGACACCACCGCGGTCGCCCTGGCCGCCGCGCTGCGGGCCGACTTCTGCGAGATCTACACCGACGTCGACGGGGTCTACACCGCCGATCCGCGGATCGTCCCGAGCGCCCGGCAGATCCCCGAGATCGCGTACGAGGAGATGCTGGAGATGGCGGCCTGCGGGGCCAAGATCCTGCACCTGCGCTGCGTGGAGTACGCCCGTCGCGAGGACGTCCCGGTGCACGTCCGCTCGTCCTTCTCCGACAAGCCCGGCACCTGGGTCAAGGACCTCGCCGACCTGAAAGGACCACTGATGGAACAGGCACTGATCTCCGGCGTCGCCCACGACCGCGGCGAGGCCAAGATCACCGTGGTCGGCGTCCCGGACAAGATCGGGGAGGCGGCGGCGATCTTCCAGACCGTCGCCGACAACGAGATCAACGTCGACATGATCGTGCAGAACGTCTCGCACGTGGACACCTCGCGCACCGACATCTCCTTCACCCTGCCCAAGACCGACGGCCGCAAGGCGATCCAGGCGCTGGAGGCGATCAAGGACCGGGTCGGCTTCCAGGACCTGCTCTACAACGACCAGATCGGCAAGGTCTCGGTGGTCGGGGTCGGGATGCGCTCCCACCCGGGGGTGACGGCGAGGTTCTTCAGCGCACTCGCCGAGGCCGACGTCAACCTGGAGATGATCTCCACCTCCGAGATCCGCATCTCGGTGGTGGTGGACGCCGACCGGGTGGACGCCGCCGTCGCCGCCGCGCACACCGCCTTCGGTCTCGACGCCGAGTCCGAGGCGGTCGTCTACGCCGGCACCGGACGCTGAGGCCGGGCCGTGCTGCACCTGATCTCCGCGCTGCTGCCGCCGCTGCTGCTCTACGTCGCCTTCCTGGTGGTGGTCGGCGTCTTCACCCGGGGACGGGTCCGGGCGCTGGGGCTGGCGGCCGGGGTGCTCTTCCTCGTCCAGTCGGTGCTCTCCGGTGCGGTGCTGCCGCTGCTGGCGCGTGAGCTCGACGTCGCGGCCGGCCAGTTCGGCCTGGTGGCCAGCCTGTTCAACATCCTGCACTGGGTGGCGGTCGGACTGGTGGCGGCCGCCCTGGTGGTCGCCGGACGGTCGGGCCCGCGGCAGGAGCTGCCGCACCGCTACCCGCCGACGGGGGCACGTCCCGGAGGTCCGGGTGCGCCGGGGTGGGCGCCCCACCCGGGCCCGCCACAGCACCCGGGCGGACCGTCGGAGCCACCGCGCGCCTGAGGCCGGACGGACCTCCGGGCGAAGCCTCGGTGAACTCCCGGCCCCGGCTGTTCCCTTCCCGCGCCCGGCGGGTGAGGATCGGACGGTGCGTACCCGGATCCCCGCCGTCCTGCTCGCCCTCGGAGTGCTCCTGGGGGTGGCGCTGACCACCACCGTCCCGGCCTCGGCCGAGGAGCGTCGACCCGGGCAGGTGACGGTGCTGCAGATGAACCTCTGCCTCAGCGGCCTGGCCGGCTGCTTCGGCGGCACCGAGTACCCCAAGGTCGTGGACGAGGCCGTCGAGCGGCTGCGGGAGAACCGTGCCGACGCCGCCACCCTCAACGAGGCCTGCAGCGGGGACGTCGCCGAGATCGGCCGCCGCGCGGGCTACCACGTCGCCTTCGCCACCGTCATCTACAACGGCGCCCCGCTGCCCTGCCGCAACCCCGAGGGGCGCGGCGTGTTCGGCAACGCGGTGCTGTCCAAGACCCCGATCACCGACGTCGACGACACCGCCTTCGCCGTCTTCAACGGGGTGGAGGAGCGCCGGCTCATCTGCGCGAGCACCGCCCGCCGCTTCGACGTCTGCACCGCCCACCTCTCCACCGGCGGTGAGGCTCCGGGCAGCGTCAACGCCCAGCAGTGCGCCGAGCTCACCGCCCGCCTGGAGGACCGCGAGCAGCCCACCGTCTTCGCCGGCGACGTCAACCGCCGCGCGTCCTGCGCCCCCGCCGGCTGGTGGACCGAGACCGACGCCGAGGCCGTCCAGCTGCCCGGCATCCAGCACGCCTACGGCGACCTCGCCGACCCGCGGCTGGAGCTGGAGCCGGCGACCTACACCGACCACGACGTCATGGTGGTCCGCTCGCTCCTCACCCGCTGACGGCACCGACCCCGGACGTCCGCCACCGGGAAGTGCTCATGGCGGCGCATCAGCGGTGGTACGGGCCTGAGGTGACGCCATGAGCAGGTCCTGGCGGGCCGGCACCCGTCTCAGCTGGCCAGCACCACCGGCTCGGTGGCGGCGCGCACCTGCTCGAGGGTGACCTCGGGAGCCAGCTCGACCAGCCGCAGGCCGTCGGGGGTGACGTCGAGGACGCAGAGGTCGGTGATCACCCGCTGCACCACCCCGCGGCCGGTGTAGGGCAGGGAGCACTCCCGGACCAGCTTCGGGGTGCCGTCACGGGCGACGTGCTCCATCAGCACCACCACCCGCTTCGCGCCGGCGACGAGGTCCATCGCCCCGCCCATGCCCTTGACCATCTTCCCCGGGATCATCCAGTTGGCGATGTCGCCGCGTTCGCTCACCTGCATCGCCCCGAGGACGGCGACGTCGATCTTGCCGCCGCGGATCATCCCGAACGAGTCGGCGGAGTGGAAGGTCGCCGCACCGCGGCGCAGGGTGACGGTCTCCTTGCCGGCGTTGATGAGGTCGGGGTCCTCCTCGCCGGGGTAGGGGTAGGCGCCGACGCCGAGCAGCCCGTTCTCCGAGTGCAGCACCAGCTCGACGTCGTCGGGGACGTGGTTGGGCACCAGGGTCGGCATCCCGATCCCGAGGTTGACGTAGGAGCCGTCGTGCAGCTCCCGGGCTGCACGGGCGGCCATCTGGTCGCGGGTCCAGCTCATCGTCCGGCCGCCGTCCCGGCCGCGGTCACGGTGCCGCTGGTGCCGGTGGGCGCGGTGCCGGGTCGGGGCCGGGTGGTGACCTTCTCGATCCGCTTGGCCGCCGCCTGCTCCGGTGTCAGCGCCACCACCCGGCGCACGAAGACGCCGGGGGTGTGCACCTCGTCGGGGTCGATCTCGCCCGGCTCCACCAGGTGCTCGACCTCGGCCACGGCGATCCGCCCGGCCATCGCGCAGACCGGGTTGAAGTTGCGGGCGGCGCGGTGGTAGACGAGGTTGCCGTGCCGGTCGCCCTTCCAGGCACGGACCAGGCCGAAGTCGCAGACGATGGCCCGTTCCAGCACGAACTCCCGCTCGCCCTCGGCGGTGGGGAAGGTGCGGGTCTCCTTGGCCGGTGAGGACACCAGCACGCCGCCCTCGCTGTCGTAGCGCCAGGGGATCCCGCCCTCGGCGACCTGGGTGCCGACCCCGGTGGCGGTGTAGAAGGCGGGGACGCCGACGCCGCCGGCCCGCAGCCGCTCGGCCAGCGTGCCCTGCGGGGCCAGCTCCACCTCCAGCTCACCGCTGAGGTACTGCCGTGCGAACTCCTTGTTCTCCCCGACGTAGGAGGCGGTGACCCGCCGGATCCGGTGCTCGGCCAGCAGCTGGCCCAGCCCCCAGCCGTCCACCCCGCAGTTGTTGGAGGCGACGGCGAGGTCGGTGGCGCCCTGCTCCAGCAGCGCGGTGATGAGCACCTCGGGGATCCCGCACAGGCCGAACCCGCCGACCGCCAGGCTCGCCCCGTCGCCGATGTCGGCGACCGCCTCGGCCGCGGTGGCGACCACCTTGTCCATCCGTGCTCCTCCCCGTCGAGTGCCCGGGGCCGAGCCTAGCGCCGGGGCGAGGATCTTCCGACGTGCACCGGCGTCGCGACGAGGTTCGCTGCCGGACGGTCGGGGCGCGGGGAGATCTCCCGGTGCGCTTCAGGTGGTCGGCCGGTGCGGGTACGGCGTCGGCCCGGTGCGGTGCTCGCCCAGCGGCACCAGCGCGTCCGTGGTGTCCGCCCCCAGGGCCTGCCCCTCGAGGGTGCGCACCTCGCGCCGGTCGCCGGTGGCGGCGAGGGTGGCACGCAGCAGCGCGTCGAGCGGGAAGGCCGCGGGACCGGCCACGTCGGTGGTGGCGCCGGTCGGGGCGCCGACCGCCACCTCGGCGAGCAGCTCGACGACGTCGGTCAGCGCCACTGGCTGCAGCAGCGTCGGCGCCGCGTGCACGACGCCGTCCACGGTCAGCCAGTCGGCGATGGTCGGCACGAACTCGTGGAACTGGGTGGCGCGGACCACCGAGAAGGGCACGTCAGCCTCGCGCACCGCGTCCTCCTGGGCGACCTTGCCGACGTAGTAGCCGTTGCCCAGCGCCCGGTCGGCCCCCACCACCGAGAGCAGCACGTGGTGGCCGACCCCGGTGCTCTGCTCGGCGGCGAGCAGCCGCTCGGTGGTGCCGCGGAAGTAGGCGGTCGCCGCCTCGGGGTCCTGCTCGGTGGTGTTGAGGACGTCGACGACCACGTCGGCGCCCTCCAGCGCCGGCCCGAGACCCTCTCCGGTGAGCACCTCGACGCCGGTGCGTCGGGAGACGGCGAGCGCGTCGTGGCCCTGGCTGCGCAGCAGCGTCACGAGCGGGCGGCCGACCTGTCCGTGGCCGCCGACGACGATGATCCTCATGGGGTTCCTTCCGGGGTGGCTGGAGCCGGGATCGGCCGGCCGGCCGTCCAGGTGCGGAGCTTGTGCGGGTTGACCTGCAGCCAGACGTCGGTGACGAGCCCACGCCGGACCCGCAGGGTGAGCAGACCGACCAGCTGGTCGCCGGCCGTGGGGTCGGCGGCCACCACACGGTGGACGACCCCGTCGCCGGTCCGCTCCTCGACCAGCCGCAGCCCCGGGTGCTTGCGGACCACGCCCAGCAGGAACCGGGCGACGTTGCCGACGCCGAGCACCGGGCGCCGGGCAGCGCTGACCACGCCGCCGCCGTCGGAGCGCAGGGTGACCGAGGGGTCGAGCAGGGCGACCAGCGCGTCGACGTCGCCGGTGCCGGCGGCCCGGGCGAAGGCGCGGGTGACGGCGTCGTGCTCGCGCCGGTCCGCGCCGAGCGCGTCGTGCCCGCGCACCCGGCGCCGGGCCGAGGAGGCCAGCTGCCGGGTCGCGGCCGGGGTGCGGCCGACCACGGCGGCGATCTCGGCGAACGGCAGGCCGAACACGTCGTGCAGCACGAAGGCGACCCGTTCGGCCGGCGTCATCGCCTCCATCACCACCAGCAGGGCGGTGCTGACCGACTCGTCGAGGGTGATCCGGTCGGCCGGGTCCGGCGGCGCGGTCGGCGTGGTTGCGAGGAAGAGGTCGGCCGGGACCGGTTCGGGCAGCCACTCCCCGACGTAGCGCTCGCGGCGGTGCCGCGCCGAGGCGAGCACGTCGAGGCAGACCCGGCTGGCCACGCGGGTGAGCCACCCCTGCACGTTGCCGACGGCCGCGCGCTCGGCCTCGGTCATCCGGTACCAGCGCAGGTAGGTCTCCTGCACCGCGTCCTCGGCCTCGGCCAGCGTGCCGAGCATCCGGTAGGCCAGGGAGAGCAGCCGGCGCCGCTCCTGCTGCACCTCCGGGATGTCGGTCGTGGTGGCGTCCACCTCAGGCCGCCACGTCGCCGGCGGCGGGCACGCGGGCCGCGGTCCTCGTCACGGTGTCGGTGTCGGCGAGGGAGACGATGTCGCGTCCACCCGCGCCGGCGGCCAGCCAGCCGAGCAGCACGCGGATCTTGCGCTCCACCGACGGCACGGCCAGCACGTGGTAGCCGCGGTGCATCAGCCAGGCGAGCAGCCCGCGGACGGCGATGCCGCGCCACTGGAAGATCCCGTGGCCGAGGCCCAGGGTGGCGACCACGCCGAGGCTGTGGTGCACGTACTCCCGCGGCTCGTGGCCGCGCAGCGTCGCGACGAGGTTGGCCGCGAGCAGCGTCCCCTGGCGGACCGCGTGCTGGGCGTTGGGCACCGTCCGGCGGCCGGAGCCGACGGCGAGGTCGGGCACGGCGGCGTTGTCGCCGGCGGCCCAGGCGTGCGGCACCACCTGGCCGTCACGCTCCACCCGCAGGTCGGCGCGGACGGTGACGAAGCCCCGGGCGTCCAGCGGCAGGTCGGTGTGGGTGGCGACGACCGGGTTCGCCGCGTTGCCGGCGGCCCAGACGATCAGGCCGGAGTCGTACTCGGTGCCGTCGGACAGCACCACGTGGCCGTCGACGGCCGAGCGCACCTGGGTGTCGAGGTGCACCGACGCGCCGCGGCCGCGCAGGTGGCGCACCACCCAGCGTCCGGGACCGGCGGTGACCTCGGGCAGCACCCGGCCGGTGGCCTCGACCAGGTGGAAGGACAGCTCCTCGCGGGCGATCTCGGGGTAGCGCCGCAGCAGCGCGGTCGCCAGGGACAGCGTCTCCCCGAACACCTCGACGCCGGTGAACCCGCCGCCGACCACGGTGACGGTGATCAGCCGGCGCCGCAGCGGGCCGGGCGGCAGGGTCGCGGCCCGGTCGAAGCTGGTGAGGATCCGGTCGCGGACCGCGACGGCCTCCTCCACCCGCTTCAGCCCGATGGCGTGCTCGGCGATGCCGGGCACGGGGAAGACCCGGGTGACCGCGCCCGCGGTCACCACCAGCTCGTCGTAGTGCTCCTGCCAGTGCGAGCCGTCCACCGTGGTGATGTCGGCGGTGCGGCTGGCGTGGTCGATCCGGGTCACCTGCCCGGCCACCACCCGGGTGCGTCGCAGGTGGTCGCGCAGCGACACCGCCGCGTGCCGCGGCTCGACCGACCCGGCGGTCACCTCGGGCAGGAACGGCTGGTAGGTCATGTAGGGGCGGGGGTCGACCAGCGTCACCCGGGCCTCGCCACGTCGCAGCCGTCGCTGCAGCCCCCAGGCGGTGTACAGACCGGCGTACCCTCCGCCGACGATCAGGACGTGCTTCACGACTGGCTCCTCCTCGCTGCTCCGACACCATGGTGACGACGCAGCGGCCCCCGATGTCAGGTCGTCCCGGCTACGCCTCGCGCTGGGAGTCCGTGTCGGTGGCCGGGGCGACGTCGAGGTCGGTGAGCGCGGTCCGGATGGCGTCGTCGTGCGGCAGGGTGCGCAGTTCGTCGCGCACGGCCCGGGCGCGGGGGTGGTCGCCAGTTGCTGCCGCCGGGGGCGACGACGCTGAACCCGGCGGCGGTGCCCTGGTGGCGCCGCGGCCGGGTGATCCCGCGGGATGCCGGTGACCGGCAGACGTCCGTGGGCCGCCCGCAGACCGGCGGCGAGCTCGTCGAAGAAGACCCCCGTGTCGGCCACCTGGATGATCACGCTGCCCCGCGACTGCTCGGGGTCGAAGGTGTCCAGCGCGATGGAGAAGGCCAGCGTCGTCGAGGGAGCGGCTGAGCAGGATCGGGACGACGACCTCGTCAGCCACGGGCCTGAGCGTCGTCCGCCGGCACCCCGAGGGTCACTGGCGGAGCTGGTCGGGGTGACAGGATTTGAACCTGCGACCTCTTCGTCCCGAACGAAGCGCGCTACCAAGCTGCGCCACACCCCGATGCCCTGACGGACACCGGCCCGCTCCCGGAGGGCTGCGAGCCAGCGGCGAGTCTAGCCGACACCGCCCGTCGGCGCACATCGTCCGGTGCGGGCGGCCTCAGAGCCCGGGGCGGGCGGTGAGGGTGAGCAGGCTGGCCTCGGGCGGGCAGGCGAAGCGGTAGGGCGCGTAGGGGGACATGCCCAGCCCGGCGCTGACGTGCAGCGCGGAGCGGTGGATGCCGCCGTCGGCGGTGCGGGCCTCGTGGGAGCTGAGGCCCTTCACCCGGGACGGCTCGATGTCGCAGTTGGTGACCAGGGCCCGTCCACCGGGCAGGCAGACCTGGCCGCCGTGCGTGTGGCCGGCGAGCACCAGGTCGACCCGGTCGGCGGCCATCGCGTCCAGCACCCGCAGGTAGGGCGCGTGGGTGACGCCGATGCTGACGTCGTGCCCGGGGGAGACCTCGCCGGCGACCGAGGCGTAGTCGTCGCGGTCGAGGTGGGCGTCGTCGGTGCCCCGCAGCTCGATCCGGACGCCGTGCACCTCCACCGTCGCCCGGCGGGAGGTGAGGTCGTGCCAGCCGGCGTCGGAGAGATGCTGCACCAGCGTCTGCCAGGGCAGGTCCTCCTCCCGCTCCGGGGTGGCGCCGGGGGAGGACCAGAGGTAGGCGGCCGGGTTCTTCAGCTGGGGGCTGAAGTAGTCGTTGCTGCCGAGGACGAAGGCGCCCGGGCGCTCGGTCAGCCGTCCGAGGGCCCGCAGCAGCGGCTCCACGGACCGGGCGGAGGCGAGGTTGTCACCGGTGTCGACCACCAGGTCGGGCTCGAGGCCGGCCAACCGGGAGACCCAGTCCAGCTTGGCGCGCTGGCCGGGCAGCAGGTGCAGGTCGGACAGGTGCAGCACCCGCACCGGGGGCGACCCGGCGGGCAGCAGGGGCAGCTCGAAGCGGCGCAGCCGGAAGACGCGCGGTTCGACCAGGGTGCCCCAGGCCAGGCAGGCCGCTCCCAGGGCGCCGACGACCGCGGCGCCCCGGCGGAGACGACTCACTCGTCGTCGTCCTCGTCGTCCTTCTTGCTGTCCTTCTTCTTGCTGTCCTCCTTCTTGCTGTCCTCCTTCTCGCTGTCCTTCTTCTTGTTGTCGCTGCTCTTCTTGCTCTTCTTCTTGTCGTCGTCATCGTCATCGCGGGGCTGTGGACGCGGACCGGCGGAGAAGTAGAGGTAGATCGTGCTGCCCTGCTTGGCCCGGCTCTTGTCCGAGGGGCCGAGGTAGGTGCCGCGCGGGGCGCTGCTGTAGGTGTTGGCGCGGACGACGTTGAAGCCGGCGGCGTTCAGCGTCTCCTCCGCCTCATCCGCGGTGAGCCCGACCACGCTCGGGACGTCGGCGGTCTTGCCCTCGCGGACGTTGGCGGACGGCTTCTTGAACTTCGTCTTCGGCTTGCCCTTGAGCGCCTCGGTCATCGCCGGCTTCCAGATGAACTGACCGGCGTCACCACCACCGGAACCGGCCAGGTAGGTGTCGCTCACCGGCAGGGTGCGGCCCTTGAGGGACTTCCGCTTGCCCTTCCAGTACGGGTTGGTCTTGTCGATCGCGATGGAGGCGCAGCCGGCCACCTCGGGGGTGTAGCCGCAGAACCAGACGGCCTGGTTGTTGTCGGTGGTGCCGGTCTTGCCCGCGGTCGCGTAGCCCTTGCCGATGTCGGCCGGACGCCCGGTGGCGTCCATCACGCCCTGCAGCAGGCTGTTCACGCCGCGCGCGACGTCGGCCTCGATCACCCGCTCGCACCCGGCATCGGGGATCGGCACCTCCTCACCGGTGCCGGTGGTGACCTTCTCGACGATCACCGGCTCGCAGTGCACGCCGTCGGCGGCGAAGGTGGCGTAGCCCTCGGCCATCGACAGCGGGGTGATGTCGACCGAACCCAGCGGCAGCGAGAAGATCGTCGACTGCTCGGCCCACGGGTCGCCGCTGGACAGCGCCACGCCGGTCTTGTCGAGCATCTCGGTGACGTTGCACATGCCGGTGTCGCGGCCGAGCTGCAGGAAGTAGGTGTTGACCGACCACGCCGTCGCGGTCGCCATCGACATGTTGTTGCCCGAGCGGGTGGAGTTCTTCGGCTTGTAGCCCTTCGGCACCTTGACGGTGCCCTCGCAGGCCTGGAACCGGGTGTCGCTGAAGTCCTTCTGCTGCGGCGCGTTGTACCGCTTCGTCATCGGGATGCCCTTCTCCAGGGCGGCCGCGGCGACGAAGGTCTTGAAGGTCGACCCGGCCTGGAACCCCTCCGCGCCACCCAGGCTGGCCGGCACCGCGTAGTTGTAGTAGGTCTGGCCCTTGTCGGTGCCCATCTCCGGGCGCGACTGCGCCATCGCCATGATCAGCCCGGTGCCCGGCTGGACCATCGTCATGGTCGAGATCACCGGGTCGGTCGGCGCGATCAGCTCCGAGATCGCCTTCTCGGCGGCCTGCTGGGTCTTGCGGTCGATCTGGGTCTCGATCCGCAGCCCGCCCCGCTTGAGCTGGGACTCCCGCTCGGCCACGGTCGAACCGAGGGCCTCGTTGGTGAGCAGGGTCTGGCGGACGTAGTCGCACAGGAACGGGAACTCGGTGCCGACGCAGCCGTTGGTGAAGGACTTGACCTGGCCCGGGTCCCACTCGGTGGCGGCGGCCTCCTCGGCCGCCTCCGGGGTGACCAGGCCGAGCTGGGCCATCCGGTTGATGACGACGTCGCGGCGCTCGATGGCCCGCTCGGGGAAGCGCACCGGGTCGGTGGCGGTCGGGTTCTGCACGAGACCGGCCAGCATGGCGGCCTCGGCCAGCTCCAGGTCCTTCGCGGTCTTGCCGAAGTAGTGCCAGGCGGCCTGGTTCACACCGTAGGCGCCGTCGCCGTAGTAGGCGATGTTGAGGTAGCGCTCGAGGATCTCGTCCTTGGAGAAGCGCTTCTCCATCGCGATGGCGTAGCGCATCTCCTGGATCTTGCGGGAGTAGGACTGCTCCTGCGCGGCCAGGATGCCGGCCTCGTCGCCGGCGGCCTTGGCCTTCTCGATCTGCACCATCTTCACGTACTGCTGGGTGATGCTGGAACCGCCCTGGGTCGAGCCGCCCGCGGTGTTCTGGGCGAACGCGCGCAGGGTGCCGACCAGGTCGATCGCGCCGTGCTCGTAGAAGCGGTGGTCCTCGATGGCGATCTGGGCCTGCTGCATCACCGGGGCGATGTCCTCCAGGGCGACGTAGACCCGGTTCTCCTCGAAGAAGTCGGCCAGCACCGATCCGTCGGCCATCAGCACCTGGGAGCGCTCCGGCTGCGGCGGGGTCTCCAGGTCGGCGGGCAACAGCTCGAGGCTGTTGGCCGTCGCCCGGCTGCCGGTGCCGGCCACCGCGGCGAACGGCACCACCAGACCCGCCGCGAGCAGTCCCATGAGGACGCTGACGACGACGAACATGATGGTGGAGTAGGCCAGGCTGCCCAGGCGCTTGGTCGACATGGCGCACACAGTACGTGGCCGGGGGTACGCAGCAGAAATCGGCGCGACAGGACACACCGGCTCAAGGGCACGGCGTGCCCAAGTTCTACCGAGTTCTCAGCATCCGCACAAATCGCCCTCATCCACGGCGCGTCGCTCAGCCGTCCCGCGCCGCCAGCAGCTCCCCGACGGTGCGCAGGTCGTCCAGCGCGGTGACGTCGCCGGGCAGGGCCGGGACGGTGGTCAGCGCCAGCCCGGGCACGGTGGCGCAGAAGCGCCGGACGGCCTCCTGGTTGCGTTCCACCAGGTGCATCCGGGTGGCGTGGGCCCGCAGCGCCAGCGCCTCCAGCCCGTCCTCGGGCAGGTCCTCGGCCATCGCCCAGGCCCGCTCCGCCGACAGCGCGACCGCCGAGCCGTGCAGCCGGTTGACCACCACCCCGGCCAGCGGTAGCCCCTCGTCGGCCAGCCGCTCGACGAAGAAGGTCGCCTCCCGCAGCGCGTCCCGCTCGGGGGTGGCCACCACCAGGAAGGTGGTGTGCGGCGAGGCGAGGTTGGCCAGCGTCGCCTCGGCCCGCTGCCGGAACCCGCCGAACAGGGTCTCGAACGCGGCGACGAAGGTCTGGACGTCGCTGAGCACCTGGGCCCCGAGCACGCGGCTCATCGCCGAGGTCACCACCGCCAGTCCGGCGCTCATGAACCGCAGCGGCCCGCGGGAGGGGTTGAGCAGCAGCCGCAGCAGCCGGCCGTCCAGCAGCGAGCTCAGGTGCTCGGGGGCGTCGAGGAAGTCCAGCGCCGAACGCGAGGGCGGGGTGTCGACGACGATGAGGTCCCAGCGCGCCCGCCGGCCCGCGCCGCGGTCCAGGCCCAGCTCGGCGCTGAGCTGGCCCAGCTTCTCCATCGCCATGTACTCCTGCGTGCCGGAGAAGGAGGTGGAGAGCGCCTGGTAGAAGGGGTTGCCGAGGATCTGCTCGGCCTTCTCCGGGCTGGCGTGGGCGAGCACCACGTCGTCGAAGGTCCGCTTCATGTCGAGCATCATCGCCTCGAGCGACCCGCCGGCCGAGGTGTCGATCCCGGCCACCGGCCGCGGGGTGTTGTCCAGCTGCTCGATGCCGAGGGACTGGGCCAGCCGCCGGGCCGGGTCGATGGTCAGCACCACCACCCGCCGCCCCTGCTCGGCCGCGCGGACGGCCAGCGCGGCCGAGGCGCTGGTCTTGCCCACCCCGCCGGAGCCGCAGCAGATGACGATGTGCAGGTCGCGGTCGGCGAGCAGGGCGTCCACGTCGAGGAAGGGGGTGGTCTCGGGGCGTCCCCAGGCCCGGTGCCCACCCGCCCGGGCGGGATCGGTGACCAGCGTCATGCGACCTCCTCCGGGAGCTGCTCGCGCAGGGCCCGGGCCAGGGTGAGCAGGGCGGCCCGGTCGATGCCCGCCGGGTCGTGTGGCAGCTCGACCAGCGGACGTCCGGCCGGGACGAGGCGCTGGTAGCAGGCGTGCTCCTCCCGCAGGGCGGCCAGCTCGTCGGCGAACTCGGCGGCCAGCGCGGCGTCGTCGGCCTCGTCCAGGCCGGGGACGTCCAGCCGCGGTTCGGCCGGCACGGCGGCCAGGGCCTCGGGGGTGAGCGGGGTCGGGGTCACCATGTTGCAGACCACCGCGCCCACCGCGATCCCGGTCGGCCCGAGCTCCTCGACCGCCTCCAGCGTCTCGGTGACCGGCATGTCCTGCAGCAGGGTGACCAGGTGCACCACCGTGCGCCGCGACCGCAGCACCTGCATGATCGAGTCGGCCTGGGAGTGGATCGGCCCGACCCGGGCCAGCCCGGCGACCGCCTCGTGCACGTTGAGGAAGGGTGCGATCCGGCCGGTCGGCGGCGCGTCCAGCACGACCGCGTCGTAGGAGTGTGGACGTCCACGGGTGCGGCGGCGGACGGCCTCGTAGACCTTGCCGGTGAGCAGCACGTCGCGCAGTCCCGGCGCGATCGAGGTGGCGAAGTCGTAGACGCCGAACTTGTCCAGGGCCCGTCCGGCCAGCCCCAGCCGGTAGAAGGTGGCCAGGTACTCCATCAGCGCGTCCCGGGCGTTGATCGACAACCCGCGCACCTCCCCGCCGTCGGGGGTGCGGACCAGCCGGCGCTCCTCGTCGCCCTGCAGCGGCGGGACGCCGAACAGCTCGGCCAGCCCCTGGCGTCCCTCCACCTCGCACAGCAGCACCCGACGCCCTCCGGTGGCCAGCGCCATCGCCAGCGCGCCGGCGACCGTGGTCTTGCCGGTCCCGCCCTTGCCGCTGACGACGTGCAGCGTGTGCAGGGGCTCCGGCATGGGCTCCAGGGTAGAGGGACGGGCCAGGGTCGTCGGCCGATACGCTGCCGGGCATGACCAAGTGGGAGTACCTGACCGCGCCCGTGCTGGTGCACAACACCAAGGCCATCCTCGACACCTTCGGCGCCGACGGCTGGGAGCTGGTGCAGCTCGTGCCGGGGATGAACCCGGAGAACCTGGTGGCCTACTTCAAGCGCCCGCTGCAGGGCTGAGGGTGGGTACGCCGACCGCCCGGCTGGCCGCGCTGGGGCTCACCCTGCCGCCGGTGGCCGCCCCGCTGGCCGCCTACGTCCCCGCCACCGTCGTCGGGGACCAGGTGTGGACCTCGGGGCAGCTGCCGCTGGTCGAGGGCGCGCTGCCGCTCACCGGCCTGGTGGGCCGGGACGTCAGCGTCGAGCAGGGGACGGAGCTGGCCCGGCTCTGCGCGCTCAACGGGTTGGCTGCCGCGGCCTCGGTCGCCGGTGGGCTGGACCGGATCGGCCGGGTGCTCAAGGCCGTGGTGTACGTGGCCAGCGCGCCGGGCTTCACCGGTCAGCCGGCCGTCGGCAACGGCGCCAGCCAGCTGCTCGGCGACGTCTTCGGCGAAGCGGGCGCGCACGTCCGCAGCGCGGTCGGGGCCGCGGCGCTGCCGCTGGACGCCCCGGTCGAGGTCGAGCTCGTGCTGCAGCTCGCCGGCTGAGCAGCGCCGTGGCGAGCTGGCGGCGGGTGCTGGCGCCCAACCCCGGCCCGATGACGCTGGAGGGCACCAACACCTGGGTGCTGCAGCCTGACAGCGGGCCGGCCGTCGTCGTCGACCCGGGACCGGCCGACGACGCCCACCTCGACACCGTGGTCGGCGCCTGCCCCGAAGGCGTCGGGACGGTGCTGCTGACCCATCACCATGCCGACCACCTGGACGGGGTGCCCGGGCTGGTGCGGCGCACCGGGGCGCCTGTGCGGGCGGTGCGGGCCGATCTCAGCAGCGCGGACCCGCTCGACGACGGGGAGGTGCTGACCTGGCCCGGGCTGGCGGTGGAGGTGCTGCACGTGCCCGGCCACACCAGCGACTCCGCGGCCTTCCTCCTCGACGCCGGGGACGGGCCGCGGCTGCTCACCGGTGACACCGTCCTCGGTCGCGGCACCAGCGTGATCGCCCACCCCGACGGCGACCTCACCGCCTACCTGGCCTCGCTGGAGCGGCTGCAGCAGGTGGTGGGAGAGCGCGGGGTGGTCGAGCTGCTGCCCGGCCACGGGCCGGTCGTCGGGCGTCCCGCGGAGGTGGTCGCCAGCTACCGGGAGCACCGCCAGCAGCGGCTGGCCGAGGTCCGCGCCGCGGTGGCGGCGGGCGCCCGCACTCCCGAGGAGGTGGTGCGGCGGGTGTACGGCGAGCTCGAGCCGACCCTGCACCAGGCGGCGCTGCGCTCGGCCCGGGCCCAGCTGGCCCACCTCGGCGTCCCCGGCTGAGCCCGGTCCGACGCCGCGCTGCTCAGCGGGCCCGGCGCTCGATCCGGTCGACGGCCAGCAGCGTGACCGACCGCGGCTCCAGCCGGATCCAGCCGCGGGCGGCGAAGTCGGCCAGCGCCTTGTTCACGGTCTCGCGGGAGGCGCCGACCAGCTGGGCCAGCTCCTCCTGGGTCAGGTCGTGGTTGACCAGCAGCCCCTCGCTGCGCTCGGTGCCGAAGCGGGCGGCGAGGTCGAGCAGCGCCTTGGCCACCCGGCCCGGGACGTCGGAGAAGACCAGGTCGGCCACCACGTCGTTGGCGCGCCGCAGCCGCTCAGCCAGCTGGCCCAGCAGCGCCCGGGACACCTCGGGGCGCCCGTTGAGCCACTTGGCCAGCTCCTCGTGCTCGAGGCAGCGCAGCTCGACCGGTGTCACCGCGGTCGCGGTGGTGGAGCGGGGTCCGGGGTCGAAGACGGACAGCTCGCCGAACATCTGGCCCGGGCCGAGCACCGCGAGCAGGTTCTCCCGGCCGCCGGAGCCGCTGCGGCCCAGCTTCATCTTGCCCTGGATGACCACGTACAGCTGGTCCCCGACGTCGCCCTCGTGGAAGAGCACGGCACCACGGCGCAGCGAGATCGTCGACATCGCCTGCTCCAGGGCTGCGGCCGCCTCGTCGTCCAGCTCCCTGAACAGGGGCGCCTGCCTGAGCACATCAGGATCCACTGTCACCTCCGATTCCGCTGGGCACCCTACCCAAGCGGGTAGGGGCGTGCACCCGGGCGAGAGGTGTACCCGGAGCGAGGGGTCGGGAACCGTCGGCGCCGGCACGTAGGGTGCACCGCATGGTTAGCAGCACCGCGTCCGAGACGCCGACCGGGTTGAAGCGGCGGGCCCGGGCCATCAACCGCACCCTGGCCGAGACCTACCCCGACGCCCGTTGCGAGCTCGACTTCACCACCCCGCTCGAGCTGCTGGTGGCCACGGTGCTGTCGGCCCAGTCCACCGACCGCCGGGTCAACCTGGTGACGCCTCCGCTGTTCGCCCGCTACCCCGACGCCGCCGCCTACGCCGGGGCCGACGTGGCCGAGCTGGAGGAGCTCATCAAACCCACCGGCTTCTTCCGGGCCAAGACCAGCACCTTGATGAAGCTGGGTGCGGCCCTGGTCGAGCACCACGGCGGGGAGGTGCCCGGACGCCTGGACGACCTGGTCAAGCTGCCGGGGGTGGGCCGCAAGACCGCGAACGTGGTCCTCGGCAACGCCTTCGACGTGCCCGGCATCACCGTCGACACCCACTTCGCGCGGCTGGTGCGCCGCTTCGGCTGGACCGAGGAGACCGACCCGGTCCGCATCGAGCACGCCGTGGGCGAGCTGTTCCCGAAGAAGGACTGGACGATGCTGTGCCACCACGTCATCTGGCACGGCCGTCGACGCTGCCACGCCCGCAACCCCGCCTGCGGCGCCTGCCCGGTGGCGCGCTGGTGCCCCTCCTACGGCGAGGGCCCGACCGACCCGATCAAGGCCGCCACGCTGGTCCGGGAGCCGCGCGGATGAGACGGGTGCTGGCCCTGCTGGCGACCGCCCTCCTGCTCACCGGCTGCACGACGACCGGGGTGCAGCGCGCGGGTGGAGGCGCCCCGCCCTCCGGTCCGTCGACTCCCGCGGCGAGCGTGCCGGAGGCGGGCGCGGAGGAGGTCGAGGCGGCCCGGGTGGCCGCCGGCATCGCCGACTGCCCGGTCGCCGACCCCGCCGCCGAGCCCCGGCCCGACGGTCTGCCGCCGCTGGTGCTGCCCTGCCTGGGCGGGAGGTCGGAGGTCGACCTCTCCCGGCTGCGAGGCCAGCCGATGATGGTCAACGTCTGGGCGTCCTGGTGCACCCCCTGCCGGGCCGAGGCGCCCTACCTGTCGGAGGTCGCCGGGCTGACCCAGGGCGAGCTGCTGACGGTCGGCCTGCTCTACCAGGACGCCGACCCGCTCGCCGCGATCGCCGTGGCCGAGGTCAGCGCCCAGCGCTACCCGCACCTGGTCGACCAGACCGGCGCCGTGCGTGAGCCGCTGCGGGTGCTTGGGCCTCCGGTCACCTTCTTCGTCACCGCCGACGGCCGGCTCGCCCACACCCACGTCGGGCCGTTCACCAGCTCGACCGAGCTGCGCGAGCTGTTGGGCACGCACCTCGGGGTGGACGTCCCGGGCTGAGACTTGACCCTGTGGTGACCACACGGTCTGCACTGGTGCGCGTGCCGCAGAGACGCTGCGGCCACCGACCCCCGGAGCTGACCCGTGCGCACCGTCCGCCGACCCCTGCAGATCATCCGCGACCACCTGCGGCCCTACCTCGTCCTCAACGCCGTCATGTACGGGCTGCTCCTGCTCGGCGTGGCGCTCGGCCTGCTCTTCCCCCAGCTCAACGCAGCCCGGGTGGAGGGTCTCGACACCGACGGCACCACCGACCTGGTGGTCTCGCTGCTGACGAACCCGCCGCTGTTCGCGCTGACCATCCTGGCGGTCAACGTGTTCACCGTCAGCCTGGCCTCGATCATCCTGCCCTCGCTCGTCATCCCGTTCGCCGGCATCGCCGTCTTCGCCTACCGGGCGGTCACCATCGGCATCACGCTGGCGCCGAACGGCAGCACCACCTGGGCCGTCCTGGTGCCGCACTCGCTGACGGCCCTGATCGAGTTCCAGGCCTACATCCTGCTGACCCTGGGCGTCTGGGTGCACGGCTGGGCCTGGCTGCGACCGAGCACGGTCCACGCCGCGAACCGGCGCCAGGGCTACCTGCGCGGGCTGCGGAGCCTGGGCTGGCTGGCGCTGGCCGCGCTGGCGCTGCTGGTGCTCGGGGCGGTCTACGAGGCGCTCAGCCTGCGCTACCTGGTGCCCGTGCTGGCTGGGGTGTGAGCTTCGTCGACCACGCGACGTCCGGACTGCGACCATGCCCGCGACGCCGCCGGGCACCAGAGGAGGAGCGATGGCCTGGAGCACCCGACAGCTCGCCGCACTCGCCGGCACGACCGTCAACACCGTGCGGCACTACCACGCCGTCGGGCTCTTGGAGCTGCCCGGGCGTGCGTCCAACGGCTACAAGCAGTACGGCGTGCCCCACCTGCTGCGGCTGCTGCAGATCCGCCGGCTGGTCGAGCTCGGGCTCTCCCTGGAGCAGGTTGCCGCCCTGGACCGGGACGACCGCGACCCCGAGGCTGAGCTCGACGCGCTGGACGCCGAGCTCGCCGCCTCGGTCGAGCGGATGACCCGGGCGCGGGAGGAGCTCGCCCAGCTGCGCCGCCACCGTGCCCCGGCCGACACCCCGACCGGGTTCGCCCCGGTCGCCGTCGACCTCAGCGCCACCCAGCGCTCGCTGCTCAAGGTCTACGCCAGCGTCTTCGACGCGACGGCGCTGCAGGAGTTCGGCCGGGCGATCGCGACGCCGGACCCGGCCGAGCAGGAGCTGGAGCGGCTGCCGGTCGACGCCGACGAGGCCACCGTGGACGCCCTGGCCGCCCGGCTGGTGGCCGTGGTCCGGCGCACCCGCGCGCAGCACCCCGGGCTGGACGACCCGCTGGCGGGGTCGACGCACGGGGCGGCGCCCGCGGCGGCGGCGGTGGCGTCCGCGCTGACCGAGCTCTACCACCCCGCCCAGCTGCGGGTGCTGCGCCGGATGCAGGAGCTGCTGGACGAGGGCGCGGCGACCGGCGCGGACGATCTCCCGGAGACCGGCGACGGGGGCGGGGCGCAGCGGTCGCACCCGGGCTGACCTGCCAGGATCGGTGCGTGAACGAGCCACCCGCCGACTCCGTCGTCGTCCCCGCCGCCGAGCTGCAGACCTTCGTCACCGAGGTCGGCGCCAGCGCCGGGCTCCCCGCCGAGCAGGCGACCCTGCTGGCCGAGCTGCTGGTGGCCAACGACTGCCGCGGCGTGTTCTCCCACGGCACCGTCCAGATCGCCACCTACGCCCGGCTGCTGCGCGAGGGCCGGCTGAACCCGCGCGCCCGTCCGGCGGTGGTGCGCGAGACGCCGTCCAGCCTGCTGGTCGACGGCGACGGCGGCCTGGGCTACTTCGCGGCGCACCTGGGCACCGGGCTGCTGGTGGAGCGGGCGCGCCAGCAGGGGGTCGCGGTGCTGCTCACCCGCAACCACGGACACTTCGGCGCCGCCGGGCTGTATGCGCGGATGACGCTGCCGCACGACCTGCTGACCTTCGTCACCTCCGGCCACCAGCTCGAGCTCAGCCCCGGGGCGCCGGTGTTCGACGCGGCCGGCGGCTCGCCGATGTCGTTCAGCGCCCCCACCCAGGACGAGGACCCGATGGTGCTCGACTTCGGCACCATGCACGACCTCTACGCCGACAGCCCGCACCGCGACCGGATCGCGCGGGACGCGCCGGGTCTGGTGCTGCGGGCCATCGGCCTGGGCGCGGTCTGCCAGTCCTGGGGCGGGCTGCTGGCCGGCGTCCCGCTCGACCCGGCGCGGGCCGAGCGGGAGTGGGCCGGGGCGAACCAGGGCTCCATGGTCATCAGCCTGCGGATCGACCTCTTCACCGACCCGGCCGCCTTCCGGCGCGAGATGGACGCCTACGTGCGCGCGGTCCGCGAGCTGACACCGCTGCCCGGGCTGGAGGCCAGCCGGCTGCCCGGCGGACCCGAGGCCGAGCGGGAGCGTCGTCACCGCGCCGACGGCGTCCCGGTCGGCCCCGGGCACCGCGCCCGGCTGCGGGAGACCGCCGCCGAGCTCGGCCTGGACGCCCCCTGCTGAGGGGCGGCGGTCAGGGGCGGAAGACCGTCTTGATCATGTCGTCGTCCTTGGCCTGGAACGCCGCGTAGGCCGCGGGCGCCTCCTCCAGCGGACGGTGGTGGGTGGCGAAGGTCTCCAGCCCCAGCGGGTCCGACGGGTCCTGCACCAGCGGCAGCATCTCCTCCAGCCAGCGGCGCACGTTGGCCTGGCCCATCTTCAAAGTCAGCTGCTTGTCGAAGATGGTCTGCATCGGGAGCGGGTCGGCCGCGCCGGCGTAGACCCCGCTGAGGGAGACGGTGCCGCCGCGGCGCACCAGCGCCACCGCGGTCTTCAGCGCCTCCAGCCGGTCGGTGCTGGCGCTCGTCATCAGCGGCCGGGCCAGCGCGTCGGGCAGCCGGCTGGCGACCTTCTGCGCCACCTCGGCCACCGGCGATCCGTGCGCCTCCATGCCGACCGCGTCGAGCACGGCGTCCGCACCCCGGCCGTCGGTGCGGCTGAGCACCTCCTCGACCAGGTCGGAGCCGAGCTCGAGGACGTCCACCCCGAGGGTGCGGCTGCGCTCGAGCCGGGCCGGCACCCGGTCGACGCCGATCACCCGGACCCCCTGCTGCAGGGCCACCCGGGCCGCCATCTCCCCGATCGGGCCCAGCCCGAGCACGACGAGCACGTCCCCGGGGACCACCCCGGCGTAGCGCACCCCCTGCCAGGCGGTGGGCAGCACGTCGGAGAGGAAGAGGAACCGGTCGTCGTCGGGGCCGTCCTCGACCTTGATCGGGCCGTAGTCGGCGTGCGGGACGCGCAGCAGCTCGGCCTGACCGCCCGGCACCGAGCCGTAGAGGTCGGTGTAGCCGAACAGCGCCGCGCCCATCCCGTGCTCGCGCACCTGGGTGGTCTCGCACTGGGTCTGCAGGTCGTGCTGGCACATCCAGCAGCGCCCGCAGGCGATCTGGAAGGGCACCACCACCCGGTCGCCGACCCGCAGGTCGGTGATCGCCGAGCCGGTGGCCACCACGCGTCCCATCGGCTCGTGGCCGAGCACGTCACCGGGGTGCAGGAACGCCCCGAGCGTCTCGTACAGGTGCAGGTCGGAGCCGCAGAGCCCGCTGGAGGTCACCTCGATGATGACGTCGGTCGGCTCCTGGATGGTCGGGTCGGGCACGTCTTCCACCCGGACGTCGCGCTTGCCCTGCCAGGTCACGGCCCGCATGCAGAATCCTCCTGGTCGAGATCGGTGGTCACCCGCGGCGCTACCCGGCCCCACGCGTCGGCAAACGCCCGCCCCGCCCCGTCCACCCGCCGCCGGTTCGAGGTATCAGCGCGAGGGCAGGTTCAGGAGCCAGCGCAACACCCGATCGGTGGAGGCTGTTGTGGTTGTTGCTGCTGGGGTGAAGGCGCAGG
>NZ_QOUI01000016.1:0-57855 GCF_003327535.1 Desertihabitans brevis
TGGGGCTCGGGCTGTTGGTGGGGGACGGGCTGTTGGTGGGGCTCGGGCTGTTGGTGGGGGACGGGCTGTTGGTGGGGGACGGGCTGTCGGTGGGGGACGGGCTGTCGGTCGGGCTCGGGCTGTCGGTCGGGCTCGGGCTGTCGGTCGGGCTCGGGCTGTCGGTGGGGGACGGGCTGGCGCTGGGCGAGGTTTCGTCGCAGGCGGAGCTGGCGAACACCACGCTGTCGAGGCTGACCTGGCCGTTGCGGGCGAGCATGCGCCCGTCGACGGTCGTGCCGGTCTGCACCGTCACGGAGGTCAGCGCCATCACTGTGCCGACGAACCTGCTCGTGGTGCCGATCGTGGCCGAGGAACCCACCTGCCAGTAGACGTTGCACGCCTGGGCGCCACCGATCAGCTCGACGGCGGACCCGGAACCGGTGATGAGGGACGAACCGGCCTGGAAGATGAAGACCGCGTCCTCGTTCCCCTCGGCGTCCAGCGTCACGGTGCCGGTGAGGCCCATGGTGGTGTCGGCGCGGTAGACGCCTCCCACCAGCGTCTGACCGGAGAGGTCGGCGGTGACCGCACCGGTCGGGGTGCGGCCCGCCGCGTCGACGTAGGCCACGCGCAGGTCGTCCTGCGCACGGAGCGCCACGCCCTCCGCGTCGGCGGCGTAGACGGTGCCCAGCACCCGGCCGGGCGGGAAGCCCGTGACGGCGCTGCCGGGTGAGACGCCCAGGTCGCGGTCGACCACGCTCGGTCCGGTGTTGGTGACGGTGGCTCCGGCGAGCACCGAGAAGTCCCCGGCGGTCGCCAGGTCCACGGGGGCCTCGGCGGCGTGGGCCTGCGGGGCCACCGCAGCGAGGACCAGCACCCCGCTCAGGGTGAGGGTCGCGGCGGCGACCAGTGAGGAGATCGGATGGCGACCGGCACGAAAGGCAGGGCCGGGGGCAGGACGGGGCAAGAGTGCCTCCAGGGGGAGCCGACCCTGCGACTGGTCACGAGCCCAGAGGACCCACCTGGCCACGGTAGTCGGTAGGGCTTGTATACGCCCAGTAGCGGGAAAATCCAATCCCCACGGCGTGTTGCCACCGGTCGGGACAGCGCTGGTGTGCGTGGTGGAGGCTCTCTCGAACAAGCCGGAACGCTGGCTCGAAGGCACTCTCGGGCCCGCACCGACGGCGGACGAGGCTGGGCCGAGCCGTTCCGCGGCAGCGGGCCGAGGAGGAGCTGGGCGGCCCTGGCTGATCGACTGGCGGCGCGACCAGGACGCCCCGCCCGAGGCGCCGCCCACCTTCCTCTACGCCGTCCCCCTGCTCCGAGCAGGACCCTGCTGGAGGAGACCTGCCTCGTCGGACGTCCGGCGCTGGGGATGCGGGAGCTGCGTCGCCGGCTGGAGTCGCGGCTGACCGGGCGCGGGCTCACCCTGGCCCGGCTACGAGTCTCCTCAGCCCACTCCGCAAAGAGTCCTTTGCAAATACTTCTTTGCGGTCTAGCGTGGGGATGTGCCCGAGTACTTCATCCCTGGTCCCGCCGCGCTGCGGGCCCTCTCCCACCCCGTCCGGTTGCGGATGCTCGGCCTGCTGCGGCTGGACGGCCCGGCCACGGCCAGCCAGCTCGCGCAGCGGCTCGACCTCAACAGCGGCGCCACCAGCTACCACCTGCGTCAGCTGGCCGCCCACGGCCTGGTCGAGGACGCCGACGACCTCGGCGACCGTCGCGAGCGCTGGTGGCGGGCCGCCCAGTCGGTCACCTCCTCCCGCTGGTCGGAGGAACCGGAGGCCCAGGCCCTGTGGGCCGGGTTCGGCCAGGCCGCCGTCACCGCCCAGGTGCAGAACCTCGTCCACGGCGCGGCGGAGGCCGACGAGATCGCCCCCGACTGGCAGCAGACGGTCACCCACAGCGACCTGACCCTGGTGCTGACGCCCGAGCAGGCACTGGAGGTGCGGGAGCGGGTCGACCGGCTGGTCGCCGACCTGCTCGACGAGTACGACGTCCCCGACCGCGAGCGCCCGCACGACCCCTCCGACCAGCGGGTGCAGTACATGGTGCAGACCCACGCCTTCCCGCGTCCGGGCCGGGCGCCGCGCCGCCCGCAGCCGACCGGGGACGAGCGGTGAACCCGACGTCGGCCGGCGGTGCGCGTGGTCGGCTGCGGCAGGGCCGGGCCCTGTGGAGCTGGCTGCTCGCCGAGGTGTGCTCCTACCTCGGCACCCGGTTCTCCATGATCGCCATCCCCTGGCTCGTCCTGCAGGGCACCGGCAGCGCCACCGCGACCGGTCTGGTCGCGGCCGCCGAGCTCGCCCCCTACGTGCTGGCCAAGGTGGTCGCCGGTCCGTGGGTCGACCGCTGGGGTGGCCGGCGGATCGCGATCGCCGGTGACCTGCTCAGCGCGGTCGCCGTGGTCGGGGTCTGGCTGAGCTTCCGCGCCGGTGGTCTCTCCGTGCCGGTGCTGGTGGGGCTGGTCGCCGTGGTCGGTGCGCTGCGGGGCCCGGCCGACGTGGCCAAGCAGGCCATGATCCCGGCTGTCGCCGAGCACTCCGGGTCGCCGCTGGAGCGGGTGACGGGGCTGGCCAGCATGGTCGAGCGGCTCGCCTCCACCACCGGCGCGGCCGCCGCCGGCGTCGTGATCGCCGCTGTCGGCGGCGACGACGCCCTGCTGGTCACCGCCGTCGCCCTGCTCTGCTCGGCGGTGGTGGTGGCAGGGCTGCTCCCGGCGCAGGTGGGACGTCCGGTCGTCGACGCCGGCCCGCCGCAGGGGTACGGCCGCTCGCTGGCGGAGGGCCTGCGCTTCCTGCGCGGGGACTCGCTGCTGCTGTCGATCGTGGCGATGGTGGCCGTCACCAACCTGCTCGACCAGGCCTACTCCGCGGTGCTGGTGCCGGTGTGGGTGACCACCCACGCACACGGCCCGGAGGTGCTCGGGCTGGTGTTCGCCGCGATGACCGGCTCGGCGGTGGCCGGGTCGGCGCTGGCGGCCTGGAAGGGGCACCGGCTGCCCCGGCTGGTCGTCTACGCCGTGGCGTTCCTCATCGCCGGTGCGCCACGGTTCTGGGCCTTCGCGCTGACCGACTCGGTGGCGCTGGTCGTCGCGGTGGTCGTCGTCGGAGGTCTGGCCAGCGGCTTCCTCAACCCGATCATCGGCGCCCTGCTGGTGGAGCGGATCCCGTCCCGGCTGCTCGGCCGGGTCAGTGGTCTGGTCAGCGCATCGGCCTGGTCGCTGATGCCGCTGGGCGCCCTGCTCGGCGGGGTGCTGGTCACCCGGGCCGGTCTGGACGTCGCCCTGCTGCTCGGCGGTGCGCTCTACCTGCTGACCACGGCGGCTCCCTTCGCCGTGCCGTCCTTCCGTGCCATGCGGCGCCCTCGGGAGCCCGAGCCGGTCGCCGCCCCGCGGCCCGCCCGGTGAGGTGCCGGGCGCGCCGGGGCGCGGGCGTCAGAGGGCGGCGCCGATCCGCTCGGAGAACTCCACCAGGCGGTTGGAGAAGCCCCACTCGTTGTCGTACCAGCCGTGCACCTTCACCTGGTGACCCACCGCCTGGGTCAGCGGTGCGTCGAAGATCGAGGAGTGGGGGTTGCCGACGATGTCGGCAGAGACCAGGGGCGCCTCGGAGTACTGCAGGTAGTGCTGCAGCCGTGAGGACGAGGCCGCCTCGCCGAAGGCGGCGTTGACGTCCTCGACGCCCACGCTCTGGCGCAGGACCACGGTGAGGTCGGTGATCGACCCGACCGGCACCGGGACGCGCAGCGCGGCACCGGTCAGCCGCCCGTCGAGCTCGGGCAGGACCTTGCCGATCGCCTTCGCCGCGCCCGAGGAGGCCGGGATGATCGAGACACCGGCGGCGCGGGCGCGGCGCAGGTCCGCGTGCGGGGCGTCGTGCAGCCGCTGGTCGCCGGTGTAGGCGTGGACGGTCGTCATCAGCCCGGACTCGATCCCGAACGAGTCGTGCAGCACCTTGGCCAGCGGTGCGAGGGAGTTGGTGGTGCACGAGCCGTTCGAGAAGACGTCGTGGCTGCCTGGGTCGAGCTGGTCGTCGTTGACCCCGAGGACGACGGTGGGGACGTCCCCCTTCGCCGGTGCCGAGATCAGCACCTTGCGTGCCCCGCCCCGGAGGTGGGCCGCCGCCGCGACCCCGTCGGTGAAACGGCCGGTCGACTCGATGATGACGTCGGCGCCGACCTCGCCCCAGGGGATGGCGGCCGGGTCCGGCTGGGCGAGCACCGCGATGCGCCGGCCGTGGACGACGAGCGCGTCATCCTCCACGGCGACCCCGGCGAGGTGGCCGGAGACCGAGTCCCACTCCAGCAGGGTGGCCAGCGTGCGGGCGTCGGTGAGGTCGTTGACCGCGACCACCTCGACGTCGGAGCCGTTGGCCAGGGCGGCGCGCAGGTAGCTGCGCCCGATCCGTCCGAAGCCGTTGATGCCGATGCGTACCGTCATGACGTCTACTTCCTGTCGGTCTGGGTGGTGTCGTCCCGGCCGGGCGGTGCGGCCGCCCGGAGGAGGTCGAGGGCGCCGGCGCGGGCGTCGTCGAAGGGGCCGGGGTCCTGCTGGGCGATCGCCAGCACGTAGCCGCCCTGCAGGACGGCCATCAGGGTGTGGGCGAGACGCTCGGGGTCGAGGTCGTCGCGGAGCTCGCCGGCCGCGACCGCCTCCCGGAGCGCCGCCACCCAGCTGGCGTGGACCCGGGCGAAGGCAGCCGCCACCGGGGCGAGCAGCACCGGGTCCTCTCGGACCTGCGGGTCCTGGGTCATCCGGCCGACCTTGCACCCCTTGAGGGCGTCCCGCGACCGCATCAGGTAGGCCTCGATCCGGGCCAGCGGGTCGCCGCGCCCGTCCAGCTCGGACGCAGCCGGCAGCAGGTCGGCGACGTTGCGTTCCAGGGCGGCGAGCGCCAGGTCGCGTTTCGTCGGGAAGTGGTGGTACATGCTGCCCTGGCCGACCCCGGACCGCTGCCGCACCTCGCGGGGGCTCGTGTCGGCGTAGCCGCGCTCCCACATCAGCTCGCTCATCGTCTCGACGAGCCGCTCACGTGACCCCATGCGGTCACTCTATACCTACCTGTAGGTACAGTGTCACCCTGGATGTCTTGCCGTGCCCCGGTCGGGCGTCTTCAGCTGCCGGTGTGCTGGCTTCCCGCGGCGCCTGAGGACCGGCAGGGGTCACTGCACCGCGTAGTACTCCGCGGGCAGCCAGACCCGGATCCCGTCGTCCAGCGTCACCTCGATCCCGTCCCCGGTCACCACCACCTCGAACGGGTCGTGGCTGCGCTGGGCCGGGATCGGGACGTAGGTGTAGCGGTCGATCGGCGCCCCGTCGTAGACGCTCAGCACCCACACCTCGTCCACGGCCTCGGTGAACAGGCCGGGCGCGGCGTGCCGACGCTGGACGCACACGCCCTGGTAGCCCGACCGGCTGGGATCGACGTCGCACCGCTCCGCGGTGGCCTCGGGCCGCGGCGGCACCGAGCGCGCGACCAGCACCCCGGTCAGGGCGAGCACCACCCCGACCAGCAGGCCCACCGCCGACGCTCCCAGGTACCGCACCGCTGATCCACGCACACCCCGATGGTGGCGCGCGAGCGGGTCGCCCGCCCCGCCGACGCGCTGGGGGACCCGCTCAGGCGAGCCCGAACCGGGCCAGCGGGTGCAGCAGCTCCCGCTCCTCGTAGGAGAGATGGGAGAGCATCGCGTCGGTGAGCAGGTCGACCGAGCGCTGCAGCTCGGCCAGCGCCGGGTCACCGGGTCGCTCCTGCCCGACCAGCCCGACCAGGGCGCGGTCGAGGCCGTCGAGCAGGTCGTGGATGGTGACGTGCTCGGCCTCGAGCCGGTCCAGCACCGGCGCGGCGTCGGGGTCGAGGGCGCGCAGCCGCGGGAACACGCTGCGGTCCTCCAGGCTGTGGTGACCGGTCACCACCCGGCAGTAGGACTCGCAGTAGGCCCCCAGCGTCCAGTTGTTCTGGCGCATCGTCATGGTGTTGATCACCGACCGCGCCGCCCCGACCTGGGTGTGGCCCTCGGCGACCTGGCGCACGACGTCGCGCACCTGGGCGAGCTCGGCGCGGAGGTGGTCGTGGACGTCGATGAGGTGCTGCGGCTGGGCCTGCTGGGCCGGCGTGTAGCGGGTGGCCCGCGGTCCGCCGTAGCGCGGACGGCTGGCCTCGTCCCAGTCGGGTCCGCCGCTGAGCCGGGTGCCGTCGTCCGGCGTCGGGCGGACGGTCAGCGGGCCGGTGCCGTCGGCGGCTGCCCGCGCTTCGACAGGCTCAGCGCGCTGGACCCGGGTTCCTGCCTCCGCCTGGTCCCGCTCATCCGCGCTCGTCCCGCCCGCGTCCTCGGTCGTCCCGCCCCGAGCCTGTCGAAGGGCGGACCCGGCCAGCCCGGCCGCCACCGGGCGCCCACCCCGGGACGACCGCAGCTCGCGCTCGGCGGCGACCAGGTCGCGGACCGCCGGCGTCACCTCGGTGGCGAAGCGGCGCACGTCGTCGGGGTCGTCGGTGGCCAGCACGAACCCCGACATCCCCTCCTCCAGCGCCAGCTCGGCCAGCTGCTCGGCCCACTCCGACGGCGTCCCCTGCAGCAGGCCGTCGGCCGCGGACGTCCGGGCGCGGTCGAAGCGTCCCGAGACGTTGTAGAGCCGGCGGACGTCCTCCGGCGCGCGCCCGGCCGCGACCGCCGCCTCGTCGATGCGGGCGTTCATCTCCGGCAGCCGCTCCGGGCCGGCGTAGGCCATGCTCGGGATCCAGGCGTCGCCGAGCCTCCCGGTCACCGCCAGCATCCGCGGGCCGTAGGCACCGACCCAGATCGGCACCGGGTGCGCCGGCGCGGGGCCCGAGCGGAGCCCGCGCACGCGGTAGTGCTCGCCGTCGACCCGCACCGAGCCCTGCCCGCGCCAGACCGCCCGGACGACCTCGATCGCCTCGACCAGGGCGTCCACCGCCTCCCGGGGTGAGCGGCGCGGACCGCCGGCGGCGACCACGGCGTCCCAGAACGCACCGGCGCCCAGCCCGAGCTCGGCCCGTCCGGTCGAGAGCAGGTCGAGGGTCGCCACCGAGCGGGCCAGCACCACCGGCGGTCGCAGCGGCAGGTTGGCGACGTTCGGGGCGAGCCGGACGCTGGTGGTGCGCGCCGCCAGGAACGACAGCAGCGTCCAGCTGTCGAGGTGGGCCGCCTGGTAGGGGTGGTCCTGGACGCTGACCAGGTCCAGCCCGCTGACGTCGGCGAGCACCCCGAGTTCGACCACCGTCTCGGGGGAGGCCGCCGACGGCGTGGGGAACAGTCCGAACTGGAGCTCGAGGCCGTAGTCAGGCACGACCGCACCCTAGTGCCCGGCCCGTTCCCGGTCCGCGTCCCGCGCAGCCCGCGACCGCCACCCTGCCGCGGGCTTGGCCCGGCGTGGTGGGATGGGCGCCATGATCACCCGGCAGCTGGCGATGGAGCTACGCGACGCGGGACTGGGCTGGACCCCCGCCAACGGCGACCGCTTCATGATCCCCAAACCCGACCTCGAGGGCGAGGTCTTCATCGTCAGCGACATGACGATCGAGGTCGACCAACGCGTGGTGGGCGGGTTGGTCAAGTTCAACGGCACCACCGAGTGGGCGCTGGACAGCATCGCCCAGGGCGACGTCGTCTGGCTGCCGCGGGAGGACCAGCTGCGCCACGCCCTGGGGGAGACCTTCCTCTCGCTGACCCGGGTCTACGACTCCTGGGTGCTCACCCTCGAGGCCGACGACGCCGAGGTCCGACTGATCGACAACGACGTGGAGTGCGTCTACGCCAAGGGCCTGCTCAGCATCCTCTCCTCCGTCTCCTGAGACCTGCCCGGCACGCCGGCGGGGAGGCTCCGTAGCGTGGGTGTCACGGCGGCCGTCCCGGGTACGGGTGGGGTCGTCCCGATCCCGCCACCGGAGGAGGCATCGTGTCCGAACGTCCCGCAGGAACGGTCGAGAAGGTCGCCGAGCTGATGCGGGGGATCCGCATCGCCATGGTCACCTCGGTCGACGCCGGTGGCCGGCTGGTCTCCCGGCCGCTGTCGGTGCAGGAGGTCGAGTTCGACGGCGACCTGTGGTTCTTCGTCGACCGCGAGGCCGACCTGCTCACCCAGATCCAGGCCAACCCGCAGGTCAACGTGGCCCTCCAGGGCGAGGGTGCCTGGGTCTCGGTCGCCGGCGCCGCCGCACCGGTCGACGATCCCGCGCGGGCCGACGAGCTGTGGAACGACGTGGTGGCCGCCTGGTTCGCCGCCGAGGGCTCCGCCAGCACCGACGAGAAGCAGCCCGGGCCGGCCGACCTCGGTGCGGTGCTGGTCAAGGTCGACGGCGACACCGCCGAGTACTGGGAGGGCGGCGGACGGGTCCGCACCGTCGTCTCGCTGCTCAAGGCCCGGCTCACCGGCAGCGACGCCCCGCAGGGCGAGAACGAGGTGGTCGACCTCCCGTGAGCCGCCACCACATCATCTACGGAGCGGGTGCCGTCGGTGGGGTGGTGGGCGGGCTGCTGCACCGCGCCGGCCACCGCGTCACCCTCATCGCCCGGGGCGAGCACCTCGAGGCGATCCTCAGCCACGGCCTGCACCTGGTCACCCCGCACCTGGACGAGACCCTGGACGTCCCCGCGGTGGAGGGGCCGGAGGAGCTCGACCTCACCGGCGAGGAGGTCGTGCACGTCGCGGTGAAGAGCGACGCCACCGCCACCGTGCTCGGACGCCTGCACGCCGCCGCGCCGACGCGGACCGCGGTGGTCTGCCTGCAGAACGGGGTGCACAACGAACGCGCCGCTCTGCGCTGGTTCGGCACCGTGCTCGGGGTCTGCGTGATGCTGCCCGCCACCCACCTGTCCCCGGGCGAGGTGTCGGCCGGCTCGGAGAACGTCCCGGCGATCCTCGACATCGGCCGGGTGCCGGCGCTGCCCGACGGCCGGGTCGACCCGCTCGCCGAGGAGGTGGCCGCCGCCTACACCAGCGCCGGCATCGTCTCCGAGCCGCGGGCCGACATCATGGCCTGGAAGTACCGCAAGCTCGTCTCCAACCTCGGCAACGCCGTGGACGCCGCCTGCCGGCAGGACGACGACGCGAAGGAGCTCGCCCGCCGGGTCCGGGCCGAGGGTGAGGAGGTGCTCGCGGCGGCCGGGATCGAGGTCGTGCCGGCCGAGACCGACCGGGAACGCCGCGGCGACCTGCTCCGCACCACCCAGCGCGGGCCCGGCAGCTCCACCTACCAGAGCCTGGCCCGCCGCACCGGCTCGCTGGAGGTCGACTGGCTGAACGGCGAGATCGTCTCCCTGGCGCACGGGCTGGGCCGGGAGGCCCCGGCCAACGACCTCCTGCGCCGGGTCGCCAACGGCCTGGTCGACGGCGAACCCCGCAGCGTCGCGGCCCGTGACCTGCTGGACCGGCTCGACCGCGCCTGACCCCGCCACGCCCGGCCCGCCGGCTTGGGCACGGCGGTCCGCTGGGGGACACTGTCGAGGATCTGCCACCGCGGTGGCGACCGACGGAGCGGAGGGTGGGCATGGCCGGGCAGCAGCCAGCGATGCCGCACGCCGGCAGCTGGTTCGGCCGGCACCTGCTCACCGACCTGCTCCACCAGACGGCGAACCGGTCGATCTTCCGCGCCGTCGAGCACGGGGACGGACGGGTCGGCCTGCTGCTCGTCCTCGACCCCCGGGTGTCGGCCGTCCCGCACCTGCCGGCGGTGTTCGACGCGCGGATGCGCCAGGCGGCCGGCGTCCTCGAGCGGCACGTGGTCGCGCTGCGGCACTGGGACGAGACCGACGGCCTGCTGCACGCCGAGCTCGGCGTGGTGGCCGGGACGGGTCTGCGCACCCTGCTCGAGCACGAGCCGATGCCGGTGCCGCAGGCCCTCGACCTGGCCGCCCGGCTCGCCGACGCGCTGGAGGCCGCGCACGCCCGCGGCCTGCCGCACCTCGGGCTGAGCCCCTCCACCGTGGTGGTCGACCTGCAGGGACATCCGGTGCTGACCGACCTCGGCGTGGCCGCGGCCCTGGTGCAGGCCGGGGTCCGGTCCGACCCCGACGAGGCCCGCTGGGTCGCACCGGAGGTGCTCGACGGCGCCCTCGCCGGCGGTTGGACGCCGCGGGCCGGGCAGCGCGCCGACGTCTGGTCGCTGGCGGCGCTGCTGCACGACTGCCTCACCGGGCTGGGCCCGGCAGCGCGCCCGCTTCGGACCAGCCCGGCCCTGGTCGGGCTGCTGCAGCGCGCGCAGGGCCCGGTCGACCAGCGTCCGGGCTCCCCGGGCGAGCTGGTCCGGATGGCCCGCTTCGCCGCCGCCGAGCCGCTCGCCGAGCTCGAGCTGCTGCCGCGGCCCGGACGGCCGACCGACCCGGGCGCCACCCGTCCGCCCGGTCCGCCCCGCACCACCGCGGTCGTGGGGCACGCCCGTCCGGATGCCCCGCCGTCGCGGCCGCCCGGCGGTGCGGAGCGGCCGTCACGCGGCTCCGGGCTGCTCGGGCTGTTCGTGGTGCTGGTCGTGCTCACGGTCGGGCTGCTCGGCCTGCTCGGCTACCTGCTGCTCCGCCCCGACCCGCCGCGCGCGGTCGGGCCGTCGGCGCCACCCACGGCCGTGGCGAGCCCGAGCCAGGACCGCTCGGCCGCCCCGAGTGCGACTCCGACCCCGACGCCGGGCGGCAGCGCCGCCCCGCCCGCGCTGCCCGCCGGCGCGACCGTGTGCGAGGCCGCGACCGGACCGGCCGGCGGGCTCTCGCGGTCGGCGTCGGGCAACGCGAACACCTCCTGCGGTTTCGCCGAGGCCGCCCGGGTGGTGCTGGCCGGTACGCCCGACCCGTTCGCGACCCAGCGCGTCGACGTCACCAGCCCGGTCACCGAGCAGACCTACGACCTCAGCTGCTCGGCCAGCGCCGGCCTGATCACCTGCACCGGCGGCGACGACGCCGTGGTGCTGGTCTGGTGAGTTCCGCTCCGGCGGGCTGGGCGGCGGTTCGGGACGCCGGGCGGCCGCGTAGCACGCCCGGTGGGGGTCGACGGGTGTCACCCGGTGTTCACCGGCACCGGTCAGGATCGGCGTGGCGCCGGCCGGCGCGGGTGGCGGCTGGCGCAGCACTGCGGCCCGCGGCGAGGGGAGACAGATGAGCACCATGGATTTCCGGCAGTACCTGGACTCGCTCCAGGAGGACGGGTTCAGCGTCCGCCACGACGAGCACGGCTCCGACCCCGACCTCATCGACCCGGGCGGCAAGGCCGTGGAGAGCTGGCGCGAGCAGTACCCCTACGAGGAGCGGATGAGCCGCGACGAGTACGAGGCGGAGAAGTACCTGCTGCAGATCGAGCTGCTGAAGTTCCAGTACTGGACCCAGGACGCCGGCCGCAAGCACGTGGTGCTCTTCGAGGGCCGCGACGCCGCCGGCAAGGGTGGCACCATCAAGCGGTTCACCGAGCACCTCAACCCCCGCTCCGCCCGCGTGGTCGCGCTGACCAAGCCGACCGAGACCGAGCAGGGCCAGTGGTACTTCCAGCGCTACGTGCAGCACCTGCCGACCGCCGGGGAGATCGTGCTGTTCGACCGCTCCTGGTACAACCGCGCCGGGGTCGAGCGGGTGATGGGCTTCTGCACGCCCGAGGAGTACGAGCTGTTCATGCACCAGGCGCCGCAGTTCGAGCAGATGCTGGTCGACGCCGGCATCTCGCTGACCAAGCTGTGGTTCTCGGTCACCCAGACCGAGCAGCGCACCCGCTTCGCGATCCGCCAGCTCGACCCGGTCCGGCAGTGGAAGCTGTCGCCGATGGACGTGGAGTCGCTGGACAGGTGGGACGACTACACCGCCGCCAAGGAGGCGATGTTCCTGCGCACCGACACCGACCACGCGCAGTGGACGACGATCAAGAGCAACGACAAGAAGCGCGCCCGGATCAACGCGATGCGCTTCTTCCTCTCCCAGTTCGACTATGCCGGCAAGGACACCGACGTCGTCCGTCCGCCCGACGGCCTCATCGTGCGCCGTGGCCGCAGCGCCGTCGGCGACTGACCGCGGGGCGTGGATGCCTCCGGAGCCCGTCGAAGGGCCTTGACCGTGTCCCGGGGACATGGTGTGCGATGGGCCCCATGACGACGAGCGACGGCCAGCACTGGTTCGCCCGCTGCGAGAAGCGCGTGCAGGACTGGCTGCTGAGCGACCCGCACGCTGCCCTCAACGGGCACTCCTTCGACGCGGTCATCACCGCCGGTGGCCTGCCGGTCCGCCGCGGCTCGACCGACGACCACTCCGAGGCGTACTACCTGCGTCCCGCCGACAGCGAGTACCTGATGGAGCTGCGCGCCGCCGGTTACGACACCGACGGCCGGTAGCAGGCTCAGAACCCGACGGGCTCTCTCGGGGTGTAGGGCGCCTCCAGGGTCGCGACCTCGTCCTCGGTCATTTCCAGCTCGAGCGCGGCCACGGCGTCGTCGAGGTGGTGCGGCTTGGTGGCACCGACGATCGGGGCGTCCACCACCGGGTTGCGGAGCACCCACGCCAGCGCGACCTGCGCCATCGGCACCCCACGACCCGAGGCCACCTGCTCGACGGCCTCGACGATGGCCCGGTCGGACTCCTGGAACAGCTTCTTGCCGAACTCGTCCGTGCCGGAGCGGTTGGTCTGCTCACCCCACGGCCGGGCCAGCCGGCCGCGGGCCAGCGGGCTCCACGGCAGCGAGCCGACGCCGCTGTCGGCGAGCAGACCGAACATCTCCCGCTCCTCCTCGCGCATCAGCAGGCTGTACTGGTCCTGCATGGTGACGAACCGGGTCCAGCCGCCGAGGTCGGCGGCGTGCTGCATCTTGGCGAACTGCCAGGCGTACATCGAGGACGCCCCGAGGTAGCGGACCTTGCCCGCCCGCACCACGTCGTGCAGGGCCTCCATCGTCTCCTCGACCGGCGTCTCGGGGTCGAAGCGGTGGATCTGGTAGAGGTCGATGAAGTCGGTGCCGAGCCGGGTCAGCGAGGCGTCCACCTGCTCCATCACCGCCCGTCGGGACAGCCCCGACCCGCCCGGTCCGTCGTGCATCCGGCCGTTGAGCTTGGTGGCCAGCACGATGTCCTCGCGCCGGCTGTAGCGGCGCAGCGCCCGTCCGGTGAACTCCTCCGAGGAGCCGAGGCTGTAGACGTTGGCGGTGTCCCAGAAGGTGATGCCGAGCTCGACCGCCTGCCGGAAGAACGGCTGGGCCGCCTCCTCGTCCAGCACCCAGGGGTGGCCGCCGCGGGAGGCGTCGCCGTAGCTCATGCAGCCGAGCGCGATGCGGCTGACGCGCAGACCGGTGGGACCGAGGCGGGTGGTGTCCATGCCCGGCATCCTGCCAAGCACGTCGGACGGGGTGGCGCCCGGGGAGGTCAGAGGCTGACGCCGAACCAGTACCGGGCGAACTCGGCGTAGAACCGCAGCCCCAGGGCGACCAGCAGCGCGACGTACCAGATGGTCACCACCAGCACCTGCCAGTGCGCCAGCTCCCGCCCGATCCGCTGCAGACCGGCGCCGAAGACGCCCACCCGCAGGTTGGTGATCGTCGTGGTGACGACGATCGGGATGGTCACCAGCCAGACCAGGAAGCACCACAGGCACAGCGCGTTGACCACGTTGATGATCTGGTACTGCAGGTAGGTGATGAGCACCGCCGCGCCGAGCACGCCGGCCTGCAGGCAGAGCAGGTACCACCGCGGCGGGCGCAGCCCGCTCGCCAGCAGCACGCCGGTGGTGCCGGTGATCGCGAACCCGGCGATGCCGAGCAGCGGGTTGGGGAAGCCGAAGATCGCCCCGGCCTCCGAGGTCATCGCCGGCCCGCAGGCCACGAACGGGCTGATGTCGCAGGCGAAGGTGGCGTCGGGGTTGCCCGCGATGGTGATCCGGTCGATGGTCAGCACCATCGAGGCCAGGAAGCCCAGCGCCGAGGTGATGATCAGCAGCAGCCCCCAGCCCCGGCTCGGCGCCTCGGTGGACAGGTCGTCCTCGAGGTCGTCGGCGTCGTCGAGCTCGTCGACGGCGGGGTCGACGTCGCGCAGCTCGCGGTCGGAGCCCTTGGCGGTGGCGGTCATCGGCTGTCCCTCGCTCAGTGGTACGGCCCCGCCATCGTAGGCGAGCCGGCCAGTCCCCGCGCCTGTCTCGCCGCCCCGCCCTGGGACCGTGTATCTCATCGCCGTCACGACCGGTGTGTCGCGGCGCGTCCCGGCCTCCGGCGGGCGCGGCGAACACGTTCCCAGGGTCGGGGGAGCGGGACCCTCAGCGCCCGACGCGCAGCGCCCAGCCCTTGGCCGTGCGCTCCAGCGCGACGCTGAACTCGCCGGCCAGGGCGTCGGCCAGCTGCTCCGCGGTCCGCGGACGTCCGGGCTGCTCGCACAACGCCCGGGCGACCAGCCCGCGGGTGTGCTTGGCGAGGTGGGTGGCGCCCGGCACCTCCACCCGCACCCACCGCTCGGAGCGGGCCGGCGTCCAGGCCGCGGCGTAGCTGCCGCTGCGGCAGTCGACCACCAGCCCGTCCCCGGCCGCCGCGTCCAGCACCGGACCCAGCGCCGGGCGCCAGCACGCCGCCAGTGGGCCGACCCCGGGCAGCCGGGCCGACATCGACAACCGGTAGGGGCTGACCCGGTCACCGAGCCGCAGCGCTCCGTGCAGCGCGGAGGCGACCACGAGCGTCCGGGTGGCCCGCCGGCGTCCGGCGCTGCTCAGGGTGGACAGCGACAGCGCGTCGTAGAGCACCCCGGTGTACAGCTCGGCCACCGGGACGGCCGGCGCGGTCCGCAGCCGGGTGTTGCGGGCGATCTCCTCGCCCAGCCCGGGGCTGACCTTCAGCAGCTCGCCGGCGTCCGGCCGACCGCTGGCCTCGCCGAGGGTGTTGAGCAGCCGCTCCCTGGTCGCGGTGAGCTCGGGCCAGCTGAGCGCGTCGAGGTCCATCGGACGCCCCCGGGTGCGGGCGTGCTTGGACTCCGAGGGCGGCAGCAGGACGAGCACCGGCCGAGCCTAACGGTCCCCGTCGGCCGCCATCCCGACCCTGAGCGCCGCCTTGAGTGAACCAGGCTCAACCCTGATTGGCGGAATGGGGAAGCGGCGTGCATAGTTGAGTCCGTCGGGCTCAAGAACGAAGTTGAGCCGTCATGACTCAGACACGACCCGTGGCGGGTCAGAACCTCTGGAGGAAGACAGACACATGGCACGTTCAGTCGGAATCGACCTGGGCACCACCAACTCGGTGGTCGCTGTTCTCGAGGGTGGCGAGCCCACCGTCATCCCCAACGCCGAGGGCGCCAGGACGACGCCGTCGGTCGTCGCCTTCGCCAAGGGTGGCGAGGTGCTGGTCGGTGAGGTCGCCAAGCGCCAGGCCGTCACCAACGTCGACCGGACCATCCGCTCCGTCAAGCGCCACATGGGCACGGACTGGAAGGTCGACATCGACGACAAGTCCTACCGTCCCCAGCAGGTCAGCGCCTTCGTGCTGCAGAAGCTCAAGCGCGACGCCGAGGCCTACCTCGGTGAGACCGTCACCAACGCGGTCATCACCGTCCCCGCCTACTTCTCCGACGCCGAGCGCCAGGCCACCAAGGAGGCCGGTGAGATCGCCGGTCTGAAGGTCGACCGGATCATCAACGAGCCGACCGCCGCCGCGCTGGCCTACGGCCTGGACAAGGGTGAGACCGAGCAGACCATCCTCGTCTTCGACCTCGGTGGTGGCACCTTCGACGTCTCCCTGCTGGAGATCAGCGAGGGCGTCTTCGAGGTGAAGGCGACCAAGGGCGACAACCGGCTCGGTGGTGACGACTGGGACTCCCGCATCGTGGAGTGGCTGGTCAAGCAGTTCAAGAACAAGAACGGCACCGACCTGGGCGCGGACAAGATCGCCCGCCAGCGTCTGCAGGAGGCCGCCGAGAAGGCCAAGATCGAGCTCTCCTCGGCCTCGGAGACCAGCATCAACCTGCCCTACATCACCCTGGGCGAGTCCGGCCCGCTGCACCTGGAGGAGCGGCTCACCCGCGCCGAGTTCCAGCGGATGACCCAGGACCTGCTCGACCGCTGCCGCGCCCCGTTCCACTCCGTGATCGAGGACGCCAAGACCTCGGTCGGCTCGATCGACCACGTCATCCTCGTCGGTGGCTCCACCCGGATGCCGGCCGTCGCCGAGCTGGTCAAGGAGCTCACCGGCGGCAAGGAGCCCAACAAGGGCGTGAACCCGGACGAGGTCGTCGCCCTGGGCGCCAGCCTGCAGGCCGGTGTGCTCAAGGGTGAGGTCAAGGACGTCCTGCTGCTCGATGTCACCCCGCTGAGCCTCGGCATCGAGACCAAGGGCGGCGTGATGACCAAGATCATCGAGCGCAACACGACGATCCCGACCAAGCGCTCGGAGATCTTCACCACCGCCGAGGACAACCAGCCCTCGGTGATGATCCAGGTCTACCAGGGCGAGCGCGACTTCGCCCGCGACAACAAGTCGCTCGGCAACTTCGAGCTGACCGGTCTGATGCCGGCCCCGCGCGGCATGCCGCAGATCGAGGTCGCCTTCGACATCGACGCCAACGGCATCGTCCACGTGCACGCGAAGGACACCGCCACCGGCAAGGAGCAGTCGATGACGGTGACCGGCGGGTCGGCCCTCGGCAAGGAGGACATCGACCGCATGGTCAAGGAGGCCGAGGCCCACGCCGAGGAGGACCGCCGCCGTCGCGAGGCCGTCGAGCAGCGCAACGAGGCCGACGCCCTGGTGTTCCGCACCGAGAAGCTGCTCGCCGACAACTCCGAGACCCTGACCGACGACGTCAAGAAGCCGGTCGAGGAGGCGGTCGCGGAGCTGAAGACCGCGCTCGAGGGCGAGGACGACGCCGCGATCAAGGCCAGCATGGACAAGCTGAACTCCGCCGCCGCCGCGATGGGCCAGGCCGTCTACGCCGCCGCCCAGCAGCAGCAGTCGGCGGGGACGTCCGAGGCCGGCAGCACCGACGGCGCCGATGCGGGCTCCACCGCCGGTGACGACGACGTGGTGGACGCCGAGATCGTCGACGAGGAGAAGGGCGAGAACAAGTGACCGATCCCGATCACGGACCCGTCGACCCCGCGCAGGGGCCGACCATCCGCGACCGGCGCCGGATCGACCCCGAGACGGGTGAGGTCCGGGAGCCGCAGGCCGCTGCGGCTCCCGGCCCCGGGGCGCCCGAGGCCCAGCCCGAGCCCGGGGGCGACCCGGGCGCGGTGGCGGGCACGGTCGACGACCTGCCCGCCGCCGGGGCGGCTCCCGAGTCCCCCGAGCCGGTCGAGGGGGTGCCGGACGGTGCACCGGCCGACGACCGCGCCGCCCAGCTGGAGCAGGCCCTGCTCGAGCGCACCCAGGACCTGAAGCGGCTGCAGGCCGAGTACGTCAACTACAAGCGCCGGGTCGACCGCGACCGCGAGCTGAGCCGCGGCCAGGGGGTGGAGTCGGTGCTGCGCGAGCTGCTGCCGGTGCTGGACGACCTGCGCTCGGCTCGCGAGCACGGCGAGCTGACCGGCGCCTTCAAGGCCGTCGGCGAGGCGGTGGAGAAGGTGACCAGCCGGCAGGGCCTGGTGGTCTTCGGCGAGGTCGGGGAGCCGTTCGACCCGATGGTGCACGAGGCGCTGATGCACTCCTACTCCGAGGACGTCACCGAGCCGACCTGCGTGCAGATCCTGCAGCCGGGCTACCGGCTGGGGGAGCGGGTGCTGCGACCGGCCCGGGTGGCCGTCGCCGAGCCCAGCGCCCCCGCCGCCGGCGCCACCGACCCCGGCACGACCGGGGCCTGAGCCAGGAAGGAGACGTCCACCGATGAGCACCAAGGACTGGCTCGAGAAGGACTACTACAAGGTGCTGGGCGTCTCCAAGGACGCCAAGCCCGAGGAGATCAAGAAGGCGTTCCGCAAGATCGCCCGCGAGAACCACCCCGACGCCAACCCCGGCAACACCGAGGCCGAGCGGAGGTTCAAGGACGCCGCCGAGGCCAACTCGGTGCTGTCGGACCCCAAGCAGCGCAAGGAGTACGACGCCACCCGCAGCCGCTTCGGCGGCTTCCGGTTCCCCTCCGGCGGCGGCAGCGCCGGCGGGCCCGGGGTGGACGACCTGTTCCGCAACGCGGCCTCCGGTGCCGGGTCGGCGGACTTCTCCGACCTGTTCGGCGGGCTGTTCAACAGCGCCGGGCGGCGCGGTGGCGCCGCCGGGCGCGGGCCGCGGCGGGGCAGCGACGTCGAGGGCGAGGTGACGATCGACTTCGTCGAGGCGGTCGAGGGCGTGACGGTGTCCATGCAGATGGTCTCCGACACCGCCTGCCCCACCTGCCACGGCACCGGGGCGCGCAGCGGCTCGGTGCCCACCGTGTGCCCCAGGTGCCAGGGCTCGGGCATGCAGACCTCGACCTCGGGCGGGGTGTTCGCGGTGAGCGAGCCCTGCACCGAGTGCCGCGGTCGCGGCCTGGTGGTCGAGGACCCCTGCCCGGACTGCCACGGCTCGGGCCGCGGACGGTCGACGAAGAACATGTCGGTGCGGATCCCGGCCGGGGTCACCGACGGGCAGAAGATCCGGCTCAAGGGCAAGGGCGGAGCCGGTGAGAACGGCGGTGCCAACGGCGACCTCTACGTCACCGTGCACGTCCGCCCGCACGCGCTGTTCGGGCGCCAGGGCAACAACCTCACCCTGCACGTCCCGGTGACCTTCGCCGAGGCGACGCTCGGAGCCGACATCACCGTGCCCACCCTGCAGGGCCAGACCGTGCGGCTCCGGCTGCCGGCCGGGACGCCCAGCGGCCGCACCCTGCGGGTGCGCGGCAAGGGGGTGCGACGCAGCGACGGGACGCTGGGCGACCTGCTGGTGACTGTCGACGTGGTGGTGCCCACCGAGCTCGACGACGCCGCCCGGGCGGCGCTGCAGGCCTTCGTCGAGGCGGCGCCGTCGCCGGACCCGCGGGCCGACCTGGTGGCGCGGGCCCGCGGCTGAGCGGAAGGTGAGGTCGTGAGCGAGCAGAACCTGCCGCAGGTGCTCGACGGTGACGCCCCGGTCTTCGCGATCAGCGTCGCCGCGCACCTGGCGGGCATGCACCCGCAGACGCTGCGCAGCTACGACCGGATGGGGCTGGTGTCCCCGCGCCGCACTCGCGGCCGGGGACGCCGGTACTCCCCCCGCGACGTGGCCCGGCTGCGGCTGATCCAGCGGCTCAGCCAGGACGAGGGGGTCAACCTCGAGGGGATCCGGCGGATCCTCGCGATGCAGGACGAGATCGACACCCTGCGCACCCGCAACGCCGAGCTGGCCGAGCTGCTCCGGGTCGCCCGCGTCGCCCCCGCGGACCGCCTCTTCGCCGCCGATGCCGGCGGACGGGTGCAGATGGCAGAGCGCGCCCGCCGGATCTTCACCCCGCCGCGCGCCATCGGCCGCTGACGACTCCGCACCCGAGCGCCGCACCGCCCAGCGCCTCTGGCTCGTGGAAGAGGGCTCTCCCCCCACTGCGTGCCCGCCCCGACCGGGGGTAGGGGAGCGACGTGGCAGCCGAGCAGCAGACCGCGGGCGACGACCTCGACCTGGACCGTCCGCTGGCCCCGCTCGAGGTCGGCGCCCCGCACAGCGCGAGCGGCGAGGAGGCGCAGGAACGCGACCTCTCCCGGCTCGCCCCGGCGCCCCGCCGTAGCCGCCGCTGGGTGCCGCGCCGGGTCGTCATCACCCCCGACGCCCTCGAGCACGCCCACGGCCGGCGCATCGTCGAGCGGGTGGAGGCGCTGGGGATCGAGGTCGAGCGGCTGCGCGCCAACCGCCTGACCGGTGTCCGCGGCGACGACGAGCGCCAGACCTACGCCCGGGCCAAGGCCACGCTGGCGGTGGTGGTCAGTCCTCCCAGCCGCCGGAGGCTGCAGCCCATCTCACCGAGCGCGGACTGGCGGGTCGACCTGGCCGAGGGGTGCCCGGCGCACTGCCAGTACTGCTACCTGGCCGGGTCGTTGTCCGGGCCGCCGGTGACCCGCGTGTACGCCGACCTCGACGAGATCCTCGACAACCTCCACGGCTACGTCGGGACCGGCACCGTCACCAGCCGGTCGACCGCCCGCAGCGCCGAGGGCACCACCTTCGAGGCGTCCTGCTACAGCGACCCGCTGGCCCTGGACCACCTCACCGGCAGCTGGCAGCGCGCCGTCGAGCACTTCGGCACCTGGGACGCCCCGGTGCAGCTGCGCTGGACCACCAAGTACGACGATGTCGACCGCTTCCTCGACCTGCCCCACGGCGGACGCACCCGGGTGCGGTTCAGCGTCAACTGCCGTCCCGTCACCGACCGCTGGGAGGGCGGCACCAGCGGGCTCGTCGAGCGCATCACCGCGCTGCGGCGACTGGCCGTGGTCGGCTACCCGGTCGGGCTCACCATCGCCCCGATCATGCCGCTGGAGGGCTGGCGGGAGCACTACTCCGAGCTGCTCACCCTGGTCGAGCAGGCCACCGCCGACATCGCCGGCCTCGACCTCACCGCCGAGCTGATCACGCACCGGTTCACCGCCAGCAGCAAGCAGGTGCTGCAGGGCTGGTACCCGCGCACCACCCTGGAGATGGACGAGGCCCGCCGGACGGTCAAGCGGGGCAGGTTCGGCTCGGCCAAGCACGTCTACCCGCGCGAGGTGATGGCCGAGCTGCGCGGCTGGTTCACCGAGCAGCTGGCCGCCCGGCTGCCCCGCTGCCGCGTCCTCTACTGGACCTGAGCCGGCGGCCCGGCGGTGTCGATGCGCCGCGGCAGCACTAGCAGCGCCACCAGCATGGCCAGCGCGACCCCGGTGGAGACCAGCAGCACGTCGTGGACGCCCGCGGCCAGCAGCTCCGGCGGCACGTCCGACGCGCCGCCGCCGTGCCCGCCGACGGCCGTCCCGACCCGGGCGTTGACCACCGCCCCGAACACCGCCAGCCCGAGCGCGCTGCCCATGGAGCGGGCGAAGGTCGTCACCCCGGTGACCACCCCGCGCTGCTCCCAGCCCACCGTCGACTGCGCCGCGATCAGCGTCGGCGCGGCGATCAGCCCGAGGCCCAGGCCGACCCCGAAGCACCCGGCGGCCACCTGCCAGACCGAGCTGTCGACGTCCAGCACCAGCATCGAGGCGGTCCCGGCCAGCGCCAGCACGCTGCCGACCAGCCCCGTGTCGCGGAACCCGACCCGCAGGTAGAGCCGGGCGGCGTTGGCAGCCGCGATCGGCCAGCCCAGCGTGAGGGCGGCGAGGGCGAACCCGGCGACCAGTGCGCTGGTGCCGAGCACCTCCTGGGAGAACACCGGCAGGTACGACGTCAGCCCGATCAGCAGGACGCCGACGCCCACGTTGCTGAGGTAGGTGCCGTTGAGCACCCGGCGGGTGAAGGCCCACCCGGGCAGGATCGGCTCGGCCGCCCGCCGCTCCACCCGCCACAGCGCGAGCAGGGCCGCCACGCCGCCGCCGAGGGAGAGCAGCGAAGGTGCTGACACCCACTCCCACTGCACGCCGCCCGACAGCAGCCCGAGGATGAGCAGGGAGGCGCCCGCGGTGAGCAGCGCCGCCCCCGCCCAGTCGATCCGACGGTCGCCGGTGCGCGCCGGTTCGCGCAGGTTGCGCGCCAGCATCCACGCGGCCAGCGCGCCCAGCGGCACGTTGACGAAGAAGATCCAGCGCCAGTCCAGCAGGTCGACGAAGAGCCCGCCGAGGGTGGGCCCGACCACCGAGGACGCCGCCCACACGCTGGCGACGTAGCCCTGCACCTTCGCCCGCTCGGCGACCGAGTACAGGTCGCCGACGATCGTCATGGTCATCGGCTGCACCGCCCCCGCACCCAGGCCCTGGACGGCACGGAAGGCGATCAGCGCCGGCATGCTCCAGGCCAGCCCGCACAGCACCGAGCCGAGCACGAACACGCCGATCCCGGCCAGCACCACGGTGCGCCGCCCGACCAGGTCGGCCAGCTTGCCGCAGACGGGGGTGACGACGGCCGAGGCCAGCAGGTAGATCGAGAACAGCCACGGGAACTGGCTGAACCCGCCGAGGTCGGCCACCAGTGCCGGGACGGCCGTGGCCAGGATGGTGGAGTCGATCGCCACCAGGCCGGTGCCGAGCATCACCCCGAGCAGGACGGGCCCGCGCTCGGACCGCAGCCCCACGCTGGCTCGGCTCACCTGCTCGCTCACCGGCTCATCCCACCACGCCCCACCCGACCGCCGACGGTCGGTCCGCCGCGGTGGGGCAGACTCGCGGGGTGCCCGAGCTGCCCGAGGTCGAGAGTGCCCGCACCACCATCGAGGCGGCCGCGCTGGGTCGCCGGATCGTCGAGGTCGACGACTCCGACCGCTACGAGTGCCGCCCGCACCCGGCCGGGGAGATCCGGGCGGCCCTGCTCGGTCGCGAGCTGACCGGCGCCTCCCGCACCGGCAAGTCGATGTGGTGCGAGACCTCGGAGGACGGGCCCGACCTCGGCCTGCACCTCGGGATGAGTGGACGCATCCTCGTCACCGACGCCGACGGCACCTCCACCGAGGGCGGGGACTACCTTGGCACCCGCTACGCCTCGATCACCGAGCAGCCCGACCGCAAGCCCGAGTGGGACCGCTTCACCCTCACCTTCGCCGACGGCGGCACGCTGCGGCTGTTCGACAAGCGCCGCCTCGGCCGGGTCCGGCTCGACCCCGACCTCAGCGCTCTCGGCCCCGACGCCGAGCGCATCGGCGTGGCCGACTTCCGCGAGCGGGTCGGCCGTGGGACGGCCCCGGTCAAGGCCCGGCTGCTCGACCAGTCGGTGCTCGCCGGCATCGGCAACCTGCTGGCCGACGAGGTGCTCTGGCGGGCCCGGATCGGCCCCCGGCGTCCCGCCGACCAGCTGGCCGCCGAGGAGCTGACGACCCTGCACGGCGCCGTCCACGAGGGCGTGCGCACCGCGATCCGCCGCGGCGGCGTGCACACCCTCGATGTCATGGCCCATCGCGTCGTCGGCGCCCACTGCCCCCGCTGCGGGACGGAGATGGCCCGGGCCACCGTCGGCTCGCGCACCACCTTCTGGTGCCCGCAGGAGCAGCGCTGACCTGCTGAGGGGGCCCGTCCCGGCGAGCCGTGGTGGCGGCCTCGCTGGGTAACGCGATGGAGTGGTTCGACGTCGTCGTCCACGCCGTCCGATGGCCTCTTGTTCCCCGAGTTCGGGGGGTCGTCGGCCTGCTCATCGCCCGCCGGGTCTTCGGCAGCCGGTGACCGAGGGTCGGTCAGGGGGTGTCCGCAGTTCCCCCTGAGCGGGGTTGAGTCGGGTCGGCTCAAGGAGGAATACTGCGTCTCGTACAGGAGTTGAGTCGGGTGGGCTCAAGGTGGGCCCATCCCTGCGTACGAGGAACGCTGCATGAACACTGAGAAGCTGACGACGCGCAGCCGCGACGCGGTGACCACTGCGGTCCGGCTGGCGCTGACCAACCAGAACCCGACCGCCGAGCCCGAGCACCTGCTGCGGGCGCTGCTGATGGTCCCCGACAACACCGTCGGCCCGCTGCTGCAGGGCGTCGGGGCCGACCCCGCCACGGTGGACGCGGCCGCCCAGGGCGCGCTGACCAAGCTGCCCTCGGCGTCCGGCTCCTCGGTGGCCCAGCCCCAGCTCTCCGGCGCCTTCGCCCGCGTGCTGGCCGACGCCGAGACCCGGGCGGAGAAGCTCGGCGACTCCTTCGTCGCGACCGAGCACCTGCTGATCGCGCTCGCCGCGGTGCGCTCCAACGTCAGCACGCTGCTGGCCGACCTCGGCGTCACCCCGAAGGCGCTGGAGGAGGCGTTCGCGCAGGCCCGCGGCGGCAAGCGGGTCACCTCCGCGGAGTCCGAAGGCACCAGCTCCGCGCTCGACCAGTACGGCGTCGACCTCACCGAGCGGGCCCGCGAGGGTCGCCTCGACCCGGTGATCGGCCGCGACACCGAGATCCGCCGGGTGGTGCAGGTGCTGGCCCGGCGCACCAAGAACAACCCCGTGCTGATCGGTGAGCCCGGCGTCGGCAAGACCGCCGTCGTCGAGGGCCTGGCCCAGCGGCTGGTCGACGGCGATGTGCCCGACTCGCTCAAGGGCCGACGGCTGGTCTCGCTCGACCTCACCTCGATGGTGGCCGGGGCCAAGTACCGCGGCGAGTTCGAGGAGCGGCTGAAGGCCGTGCTGACCGAGATCCGTGAGGCCGAGGGCCAGGTGATCACCTTCATCGACGAGCTGCACACCGTCGTGGGTGCGGGTGCGGCCGAGGGCTCGATGGATGCCGGCAACATGCTCAAGCCGATGCTGGCGCGCGGCGAGCTGCGGATGATCGGCGCCACCACCCTGGACGAGTACCGCCAGCGGATCGAGAAGGACCCGGCGCTGGAGCGACGCTTCCAGCAGGTCTTCGTGGGTGAGCCGACGGTGGAGGACACCATCGCGATCCTGCGCGGTCTGCGTGAGCGCTACGAGGCCCACCACAAGGTCGCCATCACCGACGGTGCCCTGGTGGCCGCCGCGAGTCTGTCGCACCGCTACATCACCTCCCGCCAGCTGCCCGACAAGGCGATCGACCTGGTGGACGAGGCGGCCAGCCGGCTGCGGATGGAGATCGACTCCTCCCCGGTCGAGATCGACCAGCTGCGCCGCAACGTCGACCGGATGCGGATGCAGCACTTCGCGCTGGAGAAGGAGGACGACCCCGCCAGCCGCGAGCGGCTGGGCCGGCTCACCTCCGAGCTGGCCGACGCCGAGGAGGAGCTGCGCGCCCTGGAGCAGCGCTGGGAGGCCGAGAAGCAGGGGCTGAACCGGGTCGGTGAGCTCAAGCAGGAGATCGACGCGCTGCGGTCGGAGGCCGACCGGGCGCTGCGCGAGGGCGACCTGGCGCGGGCGTCGAAGATCAACTACGAGGACATCCCGGCGATGGAGCGTGAGCTGGCGGCGGCCGACGAGGCCGAGCGGCAGAGCACGCCGATGGTGGCCGACGAGGTCGGTGCGGCCGACATCGCCGAGGTCGTCGCCGCCTGGACCGGCATCCCGGTCGGCCGGATGATGGAGGGCGAGAGCGAGAAGCTGCTGCACATGGAGGAGCGCATCGGCGAGCGGCTGATCGGTCAGCGTGACGCCGTCCGCGCCGTCTCCGACGCGGTGCGCCGCTCGCGGGCCGGCATCTCCGACCCCAACCGTCCCACCGGCTCCTTCCTCTTCCTCGGCCCGACCGGGGTGGGCAAGACCGAGCTGGCCAAGTCGCTGGCCGACTTCCTCTTCGACGACGAGCACGCCATGGTGCGGATCGACATGAGCGAGTACGGCGAGAAGCACTCGGTGTCGCGACTGGTCGGTGCGCCTCCGGGCTACGTCGGCTACGAGGCCGGCGGCCAGCTGACCGAGGCGGTGCGGCGGCGTCCGTACTCGGTGGTGCTGCTGGACGAGGTCGAGAAGGCCCACCCCGAGGTGTTCGACGTGCTGCTGCAGGTGCTCGACGACGGCCGGCTCACCGACGGCCAGGGCCGCACGGTCGACTTCCGCAACGTGCTGCTGATCCTCACCTCCAACCTGGGCTCGCAGTTCCTGGCCGACCAGAGCCTGGAGCAGCAGGTGAAGCGGGACGCCGTGATGGGTGTGGTGCGGCAGGCCTTCAAGCCGGAGTTCCTCAACCGGCTGGACGAGGTGGTGCTGTTCGACACCCTCGGTACCGAGGAGCTGACCCGGATCGTCGACATCAACCTCGACCGGCTCAACGCCCGGCTGGCCGACCGCCGGCTGCGGGTCGAGCTGACCCCAGCGGCCAAGGACTGGCTGGCGCTCACCGGCTTCGACCCGGTCTACGGGGCCCGTCCGCTGCGGCGACTGGTGCAGTCCTCGATCGAGGACGCACTGGCCCGAAGGGTGCTGTCGGGAGAGGTCGGGGACGGCGACGTGGTCACCTTCGACCTCGACCCCGAGGGCGACGGTCTGCGGGTGCTCGAGGAGGTCCCGGCGGTGTCCTGACGGCCGTCCCGTGCCGGCCGGCGCTGCCCGGCCGGCACGCATCCGCGGGCCCGGAAGTGGTCAGATCTGTCAAAATCGGTACAACTTCTTGACTGCGGAGATCTTAGTCAAAAACTTCGCTGAGAATGTCGGATTCTCGCTTCCTTCTCGCGGTCGTGCCACCCAGACTTAGCGGGTCCGGTGACCAGAGGGTACGTTCGCGCCGGACGCTGAAGGACGGTGGTTCTCATCGTCCTGATCTTCGGGGGAAGGTCTGAAAAATGCGACGTGTGTACTTGGCGTGCGCCCTGGACATGATCAACGTGGGCGATCTCGATCTCATCGCGCAGGCTCGCCACTACGGCGACCGACTGGTGCTCGGCGTGCTGTCCGACGAGGACGTGCAGCGCCGGACGGGCCGTGCGCCCGTGATGAACCTGGCGTCCCGGTTGGAGGTGGCCAGGCACCTGCGCGCGGTGGACGAGGTGGTGGTCCACGACGACACCGTGGTGTCGGCCGGTGACGACGGCACCACCATCCTGACGGTGGCCCAGCAGTCCGACGGCCCGGGGATCGACGCGCACGTCGTGCTGCGTCCCCGGGTGATCAGCCGTTCGCGTGCGCTGCGCCGCGCGCTCCGACCCGTCCCGCAGCCGGCATGACGGCCCTGGCGCAGCCCCTCGCGCTGCCCGAGGTCGGGTACGTGCCGGGGGCCTGGGACATGTTCCACGTCGGGCACCTCAACATCTTGCTGAAGGCCCGTGAGCTGTGCCAGCGGCTGGTCGTCGGTGTGGTCACCGACGAGGCGCTGGCGCAGGCCAAGAACAAGACGGTGGTCGTGCCGCTCGCCGAGCGGATGCGGGTGGTCTCGGCGATCGACGTGGTCGACGACGTGGTGGTGGACGAGTCCAGCGACAAGCTGCTCGCCTGGCGACGGGTCGGTTTCGACGTGATCTTCAAGGGTGACGACTGGAAGGGCTCGCCCAAGGGGGAGCAGCTCGAGCGCGACATGGCCTCGGTCGGCGTGCAGGTGCAGTACTTCCCCTACACCCAGGACGTCTCCAGCACGTTGCTGCGCGGCGCCGTCGGCGACCGCCAGCCGCGCCGGCGTGCCAGGGCGAGCGCCACCGGCACCGGTCGGCGCAGGCTCTTCTGGCCCGCCAGTCCGCTGGCCGCGCGGAGCCGGGTCTGAGACTGCCTGTCACCTCGGGTGACGGGTCTGGACGCCGGCGGGGTCTCCCTCCCGGGGGGAAGGAGGGCGGCCCCGCTGGTGCGTCCCACCACGCCTCGGGCTGCCGTCCGGACCGGATCACGCCAACGCCCTGAGCCTGTCGGAGGGCGATCGGTGTCACCGCTGCGCCGGCTCACCCCAGCGCCCTAATCCTGTCGAAGGGCGAGCACCCGCGCCGAACCGCTATCAGGCCAACGGGCACCCCGTCCTGCGTCCGTGGCGCCCGGCTCGAGGGCCCACCGTGGGTCTCGATGGTCAGGTCCACCCGCGACTTCCCTGTGGCGTGTGCGGGCGGGACGCGCGGTGCACGATGGCGTGCCCGCGGAGAGGACGGTGTGGCGGCAGGTACTGCAGCTTCCAGCCGGCCGTCCCGGGAAGGAGCAGCACCGTCAGCCGCCAGGTCCCTCTGCGCGCGTCAGGGCGTTCGAGCCGATGGTCGGACCGGTAGCGCTCTCGCGGCCGTCGGGGCGACGCCACCGAGCGCTCGGGCGCCGCTGCGGACGGGTGCGGATGCTCGCCCTTCGACAGGCGCTGGGGTGCGTCAGCGCACCGGTCACCGCGGTCGGCCCTCCGGCAGGCTCAGGGCGTTGGGGTGGCCGGCGCACGATGGCCAGCGCTCGCCGGCGATGGCCACCAGCGGGGCGTCGTCCTGGGGGGAACGGAGTCGGCCCCGCTGGTGGGTCTGGATGACTGGCGTGGCACGCCCCCCACGGGCGACGCCGGTCGGCTTCGGTATCAGTACGCCCCGTGGCGGGCGAGGACCGCGAAGGCGGTCTTCCACAGGATCAGGAGGTCCGAGCCGAGCGACCAGTTCTCGACGTAGCGCAGATCGAGGCGTACCGAGTCCTCCCAGCTCAGCGCGCTGCGTCCGCTCACCTGCCACAGCCCGGTCAGCCCGGGCACGACCAGCAGCCGGCGGCGCACGTCGCGCTCGTACTCGGTCACCTCGCTCGGCAGAGGCGGCCGCGGACCGACCAGCGACATGGTGCCGAGCAGCACGTTGATCAGCTGGGGCAGCTCGTCGAGGGAGGTCCGCCGCAGCAGGCGCCCGACCGGGGTGATCCGCGGGTCGGCGGCCATCTTGAACAAGGGTCCGGCGCCCTCGTTCTCGGCCTTCAGCCGGGCCAGCATGGCCTCGGCGTCGACGTGCATCGAGCGGAACTTCAGCATCGTGAAGGTGCGCCCGTTGCGCCCCACCCGCACCTGGCGGAAGAAGGCCGGGCCCCCGTCCGAGAGCCGGATCGCCAGCGCGATGCCCAGCATCAGCGGCGCTCCGACCAGCAGCCCGAACGCCGACAGCACGATGTCGGTGGCGCGCTTGGCGACCGGCCGCCAGCCCGAGAAGTGCGGCTGCTCGATCTGCAGCAGCGGCAGCCCGATCATCGGGCGCAGGTGCATCCGCGGACCGGCCACCTCCACCACACCCGGGTGCACCAGCAGGTGGGTGTCGAGGTTCTCCAGCGACCAGGCCAGCTCGCGCAGGTAGCTCGGCGACTGCCCGCTGGCGACCGCCACCCGGGGCACCCCCAGCGCCATCACCACCGTCCGGACGTGCTCGGTGTCGCCCAGCACCGTCAGCCCGGCCTCACGGGCCTGGGCCACCTCGTGCGGCGGCACGCAGTAGCCCACCACCCGCATCCCGGCGTCGGGCTCGCTGAGCAGCCGGTCGGCCAGGTCGGAGACGTGGGCGAGCGAGCCCACCACCAGGGTGTCCTGCAGGTAGTGGCCGTGACGGCGAGCCGCGTGCAGCCAGCGGCGCAGCGCCAGCCGGGTGAGCAGGGCGAGCACGGTCGCGGCCGCGGTGGCGACCAGCACCCCGGTCAGCACCAGGCTGCTCTGCAGCAGCGCCCCCAGCACGGCGGCGCCGATCAGCGTGTGCGCCGCGGCGCGGAACACCGAGCGCAGCTCGTCACTGCCCACCCCGAGGCGGAACGACTGGTAGCCGCGGTTGGCCGTCAGCACCCCCACCCACCACACGGCCAGCAGGACCAGTCCCCAGGTGGGCAGCACACCCAGCCCGAGCAGCTGGCCCAGCTGGGTGGTCGCCAGCCAGGCCACGGCCGCGCCGGCGACGTCTCCGGAGACCAGCAGCGCCCGGTAGCGGGCGATCCCCGCGGTGCCGTGGCCGTGCCTCAGCGGGCCGGGACGGGCGGGCGCGAGCGGGCGCTCGACCAGGCTGACCGTGCTCGTGACCGGCTCGACCTCGGGCGTGCTCGCCCGCGGAGCGGTGATGGATGTGACCGATGCGTGGCCGCCCGCGGCGTGCGCGGATACGGCCGAACCGACGTGTGGCATGCCGACATGTCCTCTTCGAACCTGCCTCCCCCGAGGCACACCGTGTCCCCCGACTGGTGCAGTCGACACAGTAGGCCAGGGGCCGACGCCGGTGGGGCGATCTCTGAGGAATTCACCCAAAACGGCGGCGGTCTTGAGAAGAGCCTGAGCGTCCGCCGCGGTTGGCGGGGAGCCGCGGGCAGCGCTGGCCCGCTCAGGCTTGGTCGGGCTGCACCCCGCGGGCCCGGGCGACGGCGTCCGCGGCCCGGATGAGGCCGATGTGGGAGAACGCCTGCGGCAGGTTGCCGAGCTGTTCGCCCGTGCTGGGCTCGAACTCCTCGCTCAGCAGCCCGACGTCGTTCGCGGTGGCCACCAGCCGCTGCATCAGCTCGGTGGCACGCTCCAGCCGTCCGGTGCTGGCCAGCGCCTCGACCAACCAGAAGTTGCAGATGAGGAACGGGCTCTCCTCGCCGGCCACCCCGTCGTCGGCGACGCCCACGTCGTAGCGCAGGATCATCCCGTCCCGGGTGAGCTCGCGCTCGACCGCCTCGACGGTGCCGACCATCGCCGGATCGTCCCAGGCGACGAAGTCGACCAGGGGCAGCATCAGCAGCGCGGCGTCCACCCCCGGACGGTCGTAGGACTGGCGGAAGGTGCGCGCCCCGGCGTCGTAGCCGTGCTCCCAGACGTCCGCGCGGATCCGGTCCCGCAGCTCGGCCCACTGCTCGACCGGGCCGTCCAGCCCGAACTGCTCGCACGCCCGCACCCCGCGGTCGAAGGCCGCCCAGACCATCACCCGGGAGTGGGTGAACATCCGCGGCTCGCCCCGGATCTCCCACAGCCCGCAGTCGGGTTCGTCCCAGTGCTCGGCCAGGTAGCTGAGCATGGCGCGCTGCATCTGCCAGGCCACCGCGTCGACCGCCAACCCGGACTCCCGCGCGCGGTGCAGGGCGCAGCTGACCTCGCCGTAGACGTCCCACTGCCGCTGCAGGTAGGCACCGTTGCCGACCCGCACCGGGGCCGACCCCCGGTGGCCGGGCAGCGAGGTGATCTCGTACTCCGGCAGCCGCCGCTCGCCGGCGATGCCGTACATGATCTGCATCGCCTCGGGGTCCCCGGCGATGGCGCGGACCAGCCAGTCACGCCACTCGGCGGCGGCGTCCACGGCCCCGTGGGTGAGCAGCGCGTCGATCGTCAGGGCGGCGTCGCGCAGCCAGACGTAGCGGTAGTCCCAGTTGCGCACCCCACCCAGCTGCTCGGGCAGGCTGGTGGTGGCTGCGGCGACGATCCCGCCCGTGTCGGCGTTGGTCAGCGCCCGGAGCACCAGCAGCGAGCGGCGCACCTCGGCCGACCACGGCTGGTGGTCGTGGTGCACCGACTCCGCCCACGCGTGCCACGCCGCGGCCGTCTCCCGCTCGGCGGCGTCGACGTCGATCGGCGGCGTCATCGGCAGGTGCGAGGCCTGGTGGGTGAGCACCAGGTCGACCACGTCACCGGCGGCGACGTCGATCTCGGCGGAGTGGCTGCGGTCGCCCGCGGCGTCCAGGTGGCTGCCGCGCAGCACCACCATGTCCGGCCCGGCGGTGGCCAGCAGCGCGTCGTCGCCGAGCTCGGGGGACTGCCGCACCCACGGCACCGCGCCGGCGTAGTCGAAGCGGAAGCGCACCTCCTGACGCATCCGCACCGTCCCCGACAGGCCGCGGATGCGACGCACCACGTGGTGCCCGGCATCGCCGAGCGGCATGAAGTCGCTCACCTCGACCACCCCGTCGGCGGTCTCCCAACGGGTGAGCAGGGTGAAGGAGTCGTCGGAGTAGCGGCGGGAGCTGCGGGCCGCCGGGTCGGTGGGGGCCAGCGTCCAGTGCCCGTGGTTGTCGTCGCCGAGCACCTTGGCCAGCAGCGAGGGTGAGTCGTAGCGGGGCAGGCACAGCCAGTCGATGCTGCCCCGGCGGCTCACCAGGGCGGCGCCACGGCGGTCGCTGAGGAGGGCGTAGTCGGAGATCGGCTCGGCCATGCCGCCAGCCTAGGAGGACCGACGCGGAGGTCTAGGGTGCGGCAGGTGACCGAGGACCGTCCCCGCTCCGAGCTGGTGCCCGACCGCGACGTCGCCGGGGCCTTCGTGGTGCGCACCGGGGAGACCGAGCAGTCCTGGGTCGACCCGGACGATCCCACCCGCCTCGAGTTCGACTACGTGCAGCGGATCGCCGACGCCCTGGACGCCTGTGCACCGGCGGGGGAGCGGCTGCGGGTGGTGCACGTCGGCGGCGCCGGGATGACCCTGCCGCGCTACGTCGCCCACACCCGTCCCCGCTCGGCGCAGATCGTGCTCGAACCCGACGCCGAGCTCACCCAGGCGGTCCGGGAGCGGTTGCCGCTGGGCCGGAGCAGCGGGATCAAGGTCCGCGCGGTCGACGGGTTGAACGGGATCGGGGCGATGCCGGCCGACTACGCCGACGTCGTCGTGCTGGACGCCTTCGTCGGCGGACAGGTGCCGCCGGAGCTGACCACCACCGAGTTCCTCGCCGACGTGGCGCGGGTGCTGACGCCGGGGGGCACGCTGATGGCCAACCTCACCGACCTCGCCCCCTTCGACTACGGCCGCCGGGTGCTGGCCGGCATCGCCGAGCACTGGCCGCACCGGCTGGTCAGCAGCGAACCGGCCACCCTCAAGGGCCGCCGTCTGGGCAACCTCGTCATGCTCGGCTCGACCCGCCCGCTGCCCGTGGAGGAGCTCAGCCGCAAGGCCGCCGGCTCGGCCTTCCCCTACCGGCTGGTGGTGGGCGACGCGCTGGCCAGGTGGCTCCGCGGCCAGCGTCCGTTCACCGTCGCCGACGCCGCCCCCTCCCCGGAACCCCGCGGCGGCCTCACCCACTTCAGCTGACCCCTGCCCGGCTGTATGTCATCTCGGCCACGACCGGTGTGTCGCGGCGTGTCCGCGGCTCCGGCGGCCGCTGCCGACACGATCCCAGGGCCGTCCCCAGGTGCCCGGCTGTGCACAGGGCGGGCGGCGGTCGCGGCAGCGGGGGCGTCCGCGGCAGATCTGAGGGCCATGAAGCGCTCACACCACGAGATCTGGTCGCTGCTCGCCGCGGGGGAGGGCGTCCTGCTGCGCGCCGACTGCCCCGAGCTGGGAGGTGCTCTCGACTGGCTGGCCCGGTCCGGCCGTCTGCTCAAGGTGCTGCCCGGCACCTACGTCGACGCCGCCCGAGCCGACGACGTCGCCCTCCGCGTCCGCGCGGCCCGGCGGTGGGCCCCGGACGCCGTCTTCCGTGCGGAGACCGCGGCCCGCCTCACCTTCTGGCCGGAGGCACCGGTGACCGACGTCGCCCTCTCCGTCCGGACCCGCCAGATCAGGGCCGCCCCCGGCTTCCGGGTCGACCGGCGACACGTCCCTCCCGACCTGGTCCAGGAGTGGGGCGGACTGCGCTGCACCACCCCGGCGCTGACCGCCCTCGACCTGTGCCCGAGCCTCGGTGGAGCGGGCATCGACAGCCTGCTGCGATCCCGCCGCGGCACCCTCGACCAGCTCTGGGAGGCACTGGCCGCCACGGGCAGCCGTCCGGGCAACGTCGAGCGGACCCGCCTGCTCATCGAGTCACGCGACCAGCCGTGGTCGGAGGCCGAACGGGTCGCGCACGTCCTGCTGCGGAGCGCCGGCATCGGCGGCTGGGTCGCCAACCACCCGGTGCGGGTCGCTGGCCACTGGTACTACCTCGACATCGCCTTCCCCGAGCGGCACCTGGCGATCGAGGTCGACGGCCGGGAGCACCACGGGTCCGACCGGTTCGAGGCGGACCGTTGGCGGCACAACGAGCTGACCGCGGCGAGGTGGACGGTGCTGCACATCACCTGGTCGATGCTCACCGAGTCGCCGGAGGCCGTGCTGTGGCTGGTCACCACGACCCTGGGAACGTGTTGATCGACGCGGCGGGAGGGCGCGCCACGCCGCGACACACCGATCGTGTCCGAGATGACATACGCGTTCCCAGGGTCAGGTGACGCGGATGTCGTCCAGGGCGGCGCGGAGGGCGGGTTCGCGGTCGCGGGCGATCGCGGGCAGGTCGACCACCACCGCGCCGGCGGTGCCGTCGCCCAGGTCGACCAGGATGAGCACGAGCCGCTCGGAGGTGAAGTCCAGCCCGGGGATCTCGAACGTCAGCTCCGACTCCAGCACCCAGGCGGGGTGGCCGTCGACCGTGCGGGCCTCGTCGACGAGGTCGGTGCGCTGCACCTCGTGACCGGAGTAGTACTCCGCGACCAGGCACGGCATCACCACGTGCACGCCCTGCTCGGGGGTGAAGAAGCCGTCGCCGGCCACCATCGTGCCGACGTTGAGCGAGACGATCCAGGACGGGTCGGTGTCCACCAGGATCTGCTGGCGCATCATCTGCCGGCCGAAGGGCACCCGGTTGTCGGGCTGGGTGCTCCACTCCGGGCCCAGCTCCGGCACCGACATCCGCCCGCTGGTGACCCGGCCCGGCTCGGTCTGCGGTGCCGGGCTGGCCACCGCGGTCGGCATCGGGCACACCTGGCGGGTGGACTGCCCGCCAGGCGCCGTGCCGCCGGAGGGTGGGCGGACGACCTGGGTGACGACCACCGCGACCACGGCCACCACCAGCGCGACCGCGGCCAGCAGCACCAGCAGCAACCGGCGGACGCCGCGCGCCCGGGGCGGCGGGGACGTGTCCGGGCCGGCGGGGCGCACCTGCCCGGTCCAGGCGCGGCCGTCCCACCAGCGCAGCTGGTCACGCTGCCCGCTGGGGTCGGGGAACCAGCCGGCCTCCGGCACGGGCCCAGGGTAGTGCCGCCGCCGCGCCGCGACCCGGGTCGGCAGCGCACCGACCGCGTACGCTGTGCGGCGTGAGCAGCACCTCGCCGCCGGGCGCCGGGCCGGACGGTCCCGGCTGGACGGCCGGCGGTCCGCAGCCCGGGTACTTCCTCACCCCGCGGCCCCCGCAGCCGCCGCAGCCTCCGCAGGTCCTGCCGCCGCCCAACCTCCCGCCGCCGCAGGCGCTCCCGGCCCCGGCCGCGACGCCCGACACCGCGCCGGCGCAGCGTCCCTTCGCGCTCACCGTCTCGGCCGTGCTGACCGTCACCGCCGGCCTGCAGGTCGCGGGTGCGGTCGCCTTCGTCTGGCTGCTGCTCGCCGCGCTGACCAGCGCGCTGGACTACCAGGACCCGACCGAGTCCGGCCTGTACCACCTGCTCACCCGCGCCAGCCTGAGCCTGCAGCAGGGGCTGTGGGTGCCGCTCATCGGGCTGCCCCTGCTCGCGGTGGTGGCCGGGTTCTGCCTCCCCGTGCGGCGGGCCTGGCCGCGGCTGGTGACCACCGTGCTCGGCGCCGGGGCGGTGGCCTGGCTGCTGTGGTGGCAGCCGGACCAGCTGGTGTGGCTGAGCGTCCCGGTCGGCTACATCGCGCTCTGCGTCCTTCTGCTGTGGACGCCCGCCGTGACAGGCTGGCTCCGGTCCCGACCCGAGGAGTCCCGATGACCGTCCAGGAGGCGCCCCGCCGCGCCGGCCGCCCGGCCCGCCGCCAGCCCCGCAACAGCGCCCTCACCGTCTTCGGGGTGGGTCTGCTGGTGATCGGGCTGGCCTGCCTCGGCTACGTCGGCTACCAGTTCTTCGGCACCAACATCGCCTCCCAGCAGGCCTACGAGGAGACCACCGAGCGGCTCGAGCGGGAGTGGGCCGAGGCCGCACCCGACGCCGGCGAGGACGAGGAGGACCAGCAGGGCGGGACGCCCGCGGTGCGGATCCCCGGCGACGCCATCGGGCTGCTGCGCATCCCCGACCTCGGCCCCGACTACGTGGTGCCGATCCTCACCGGCACCGACGTGGACACCCTCACCCGCGGCGTCGGCTGGTACGACTCCTCGGTCGGGCCCGGCGAGCTGGGCAACTTCGCCGTGGCCGGGCACCGGGTCACCCACGGCGAGCCGTTCCGCCACCTGCTCGACCTCGACGAGGGCGCCGAGATCGAGGTGGAGACCCGGGACGCGATCTACACCTACCGGCTGCTCACCGCCCCCCGCGACCTCACCGTCAACGACACCGAGACGTGGGTCCTGCAGCCCGACCCGGTCAACCGCAGCAACGAGGCGACCCGCGAGATCATGACCCTCACCACCTGCCAGGACTTCTTCCACTCCCCGGACCGGTCGGTCGCCTTCGCCGAGCTGGTCGAGACCTCCAACAAGTAGGACGAGCCCGGAGCGGCGACGGCGACCTCCCGCGCCGATAGGCTGGCGCCTGCCCGCACGGCAAACCGGAAGGCTGGAGCGTCATGGATGCACTCGTCATCGTCATCGTCGTCCTCGTGGTGCTGCTGGTGGTCCTCGGGATCGCCGCCATCTCGATGTACAACGGCTTCGTCCGCAACCGGAACCTCATCCAGGAGTCCTGGCGCCAGATCGACGTCGAGCTGAACCGGCGCTACGAGCTGATCCCCAACCTGGTGGAGACCGTGCGCGCCTTCGCCGCCCATGAGCGCAACACGCTGGAGGACGTCACCCGGCTGCGCAACCAAGCCCAGTCGGTCGCCAGCCACGAGTCGGGGCTGCCCTCGGAGCAGCGCTCGCAGGTGGAGGAGCAGCTCTCGGGCGCGGTGCGCAACCTCATCGTCAGCGTGGAGGCCTACCCCGAGCTGCGCAGCAACGTGAACTTCCTCGAGCTGCAGAAGCAGCTGGCCGAGACCGAGGACCGGATCGCGGCCGGGCGACGCTTCTACAACGCCAACGTCCGCGCCTACAACACCAAGATCGACTCGGTGCCGAGCAACATCATCGCCGGCATGTTCAACTTCGAGAAGGCCACCTACTTCGAGGTCAACGACCCGCAGGTCCGCCAGGCCCCCGACGTCAGCTTCGGCGAGATCGCCTACCGCGGCGAGCAGCAGCAGCGCCCGTCCGCTGCGCCCCCGGCCCCGCCGGTGCAGAACGACCCGCAGGCCCTGCCCAACCCGAACGCCCAGGCCCCCTACCAGCCGCCGCAGGCGCAGGGCGGTGCGCCGCAGCCGGCGCCGTGGCAGCAGCCCCAGCAGCCCCAGCAGCAGGACCCCCGCCAGCAGCCGCCCGGGCAGGGCTACCAGCCGCCTCGGTGAGCGACGAGCCCGCGCCCGCCGACGGTCCGGGCGTCGGCCCCCACCCGCACCCCTGGCCGGACGACCCCCGGCTCGACCCGGAGCTGCTGGCCGCCGGCGACTCCCGCAACGTGGTCGACCGGTACCGCTACTGGCGGCTCGAGGCCATCGTGGCCGACCTCGACACGCACCGCCGACCGCTGCAGGTGGCGATCCAGAACTTCGCCCACGACTTCAACATCGGCTCGGTGGTGCGCACCGCGAACGCCTTCAACGTCGCCGGTGTGCACGTCGTCGGACGCCGGCGCTGGAACCGGCGCGGGGCCATGGTCACCGACCGCTACCTGCACCTGCACCACCACGAGGACGCCGCCGGGCTGGCTGGTTGGGCCGCCGGTGCCGGCTACACGCTGGTCGGCGTGGACAACCTGCCCGGGGCGGTGCCGCTGGAGACGACCGAGCTCCCCGAGCGCTGCTGCCTGGTCTTCGGCTCGGAGGGGCCCGGGCTGAGCGAGGACCTGGTGGCGGCGTGCAGCGCGCTGGTCGCGATCAGCCAGGACGGGTCCACCCGGTCGCTGAACGCGGGGGCGGCGGCCGCGATCGCGATGTACCACTGGGCGCTGCGCTGGTGCTGAGCCCCGGTGCTCGTCGGGGCGGCGGAGGGCCGGAAGGCCTACAGTGGTATCAACTGGACTGATCGGAGCCCAGTGGACACGGAAGGCCGCAGATGACGGTGAACGACTTCACCTCGCTCCGCTCGCCGACGAAGCGGGCGCAGGTCCGCCACATCCTCAGCCAGCGCATCACCCACGAGCTCCGACCCGGGGACCCGATCCCGTCCGAGCGCACCCTGGTCAAGGACCTCGGCGTCAGCCGGGTGACGGTCCGCCAGGCCATCTCCGACCTGGTGGAGTCCGGACGCCTGGAGCGGGTGCACGGCAAGGGCACCTTCGTCTCCGGCCCCCAGGTCAACTCCCGGCTGCACCTCACCTCCTTCTCCCGCGAGATGCGGGCCCGCGGGCTGGTGCCCGAGACCCGGGTGATCGAGGGCCGGGAGGAGGACGCCACCCCCGAGGTGGCCTCCCAGCTGCAGATCCGCCCCCGCGACCCGGTGGTCCGGGTGGAGCGGCTGCGGCTGGCCGACGGCACCCCGATGGCCTACGAGATCGGCTACTACCCGACCGAGGTGTTCCCCGACCTGCTGGAGTCCGACCTCAACACCCTCTACGACGTCTTCGCCGCCCGCTACGACGTGGTCATCACCTCCGGTGAGCAGACCGTGCGGGCCGAGGCCGCCGACGCCCACCAGGCGCACATCCTCGAGACCACCAAGCGCGCCCCGCTGCTGGTCCAGGAGCGGCTCACGAAGGCCGGTGAGCGGCGGATCGAGTTCGCGACCTCGTGGTACCGCGCCGACCGGTACCGGATCCACATGGCGATCCGCCCGCTGGACACGCCGAGGTCCAACTGAGCCGGGGTCACCCGCCCTCCACCTGGCTGTTCCGCACTGTTCTGCCGCGGACGGGAAGAACGGGCGCCGCCGCGGGGTTGGGCCGGACATGACCAACACTCCGAGCAAGATCGTCTACACCGCCCGCGCCTCCGTCACCGGTGGCCGCACCGGACGGGCCCGCGCCGAGAGCGGCCGGCTCGACCTGCAGCTCGACCGTCCCCAGGAGCAGGGCGGCAAGGGTGAGGGCACCAACCCCGAGGAGCTCTTCGCCCTCGGCTACGGCGCCTGCTTCCAGGGCGCGCTCGGTGCGGTGGCCGGCAAGCAGGGCATCGACACCTCCGGCTCCGAGCTGGACATCGCCGTCGGCTTCGGCCCCGAGAGCAACTCCTTCGGGCTGGCCGTCGACATCACCGTGACCATCCCCGGTGTCGACGACGAGACCGCCCAGCAGCTCGTCGAGGCGGCCCACCAGTTCTGCCCGTACTCCAAGGCCACCCGCGGCAACATCCCGGTCACCGTGACCGGCAAGGCCGCCTGAGCCGCAGCCCGGGACGTCCCGCACCGCCGGCCGCCGTCGCCGCCCTCGTGGCGGGACGGCGGCCGTCGTCGTCTGGTCACAGCCCCGGTGGTGCTCGGGTGGCGTGGGAGGATGGGCGCCATGCAGCAGGCGCCGGACTACCTGATCGCGGAGTACACGCCGGTGGTCGCCGACGAGACCGTGGCCGTCCGGAAGCGCCGGATGATCTCCGGCATCGTCTCGCTGGTGCTCAGCCTGGTGATCTCGGCGGTCTTCGTCGTCTGGCGCTGGGACGCCTTCCGCACCAGCTGGGAGCCCTGGGTGTTCGTCGGGCTGGCCACGGTGCTCAGCGCGGTCCGGCTGGTGGTCTGGCTGGTCGGCTGGCGCCGGGCGGTCGCCGACCGGGCCAAGGTCGGCGTCGGGCCGGCGCTGGTGATCGGGCGCTTCGGCGTCGAGCTGCACGGGGTGCGGCTGTCCTGGCCCGAGGTGGCGCAGCTGGCGATCGGCCCCGGCGGCCTGGGCCGCGGCCCCGACATCACCGTGCGCAGCCACTCCGGCCCGCCGCTGACGATCGGGCTGGAGCACGTCGACGTGAAGCCGGCGACCGTCGAGGCGGCCACCCGGATCTACTCCGACGGCCGCGCCAGCGTCGACCTGTCCCGCCTCGACGACTGAGGTCGCTGAGCCCAGTCGCCGACCGGTATGACGCCAGTACCACAACTGGTCCGAACCAGTCCGAGACCGGCGGGAGAGACCCGTCCCGGTTTGCAAGACTGGGCAGCGCACCGTCTGTCGAAACCGAAGAGAGGCACCCATGCCCATCGCTACTCCCGAGGTCTACGCCGAGATGCTCGACCGGGCGAAGCAGAACCACTTCGCCTACCCCGCGATCAACGTCAGCTCCTCGCAGACCCTGAACGCCGCCCTGCAGGGCTTCGCCGAGGCGGGCTCGGACGGCATCGTCCAGGTCTCCACCGGCGGCGGGGAGTACCTGTCCGGGCCGACCATCAAGGACAAGGTCACCGGCGCCGTCGCGCTGGCCGCCTACGCCCACGAGGTCGCCAAGAACTACCCGGTCAACATCGCGCTGCACACCGACCACTGCCCGAAGGACAAGCTGGACTCCTTCGTCCGCCCGCTGCTCTCGATCTCGGAGGAGCGTGTGGCCCGTGGTGAGAACCCGCTGTTCCAGTCGCACATGTGGGACGGCTCGGCGGTGCCGGTCGAGGAGAACCTGCAGATCGCCGCAGAGCTGCTCGAGCGCACCAGCAAGGCCAAGATCATCCTCGAGATCGAGGTCGGCGTGGTGGGCGGTGAGGAGGACGGCGTCGCCCACGAGATCAACGAGAAGCTCTACACCACCGTCGAGGACGGCCTGGCCACCGTGGAGGCCCTCGGCACCGGTGAGCGCGGCCGCTACATCACCGCGCTGACCTTCGGCAACGTGCACGGCGTCTACAAGCCCGGCGCGGTCAAGCTGCGTCCGGAGGTGCTCAAGGAGATCCAGCAGGCGGTCGGGGAGAAGGTCGGCAAGAAGGACCCGTTCGACCTCGTCTTCCACGGCGGCTCCGGCTCCACCGCGCAGGAGATCTCCGACGCCGTCGACTACGGCGTGGTCAAGATGAACATCGACACCGACACCCAGTACGCCTTCTCGCGTCCGGTGATCGACTTCATGCTGCGCAACTACGACGGTCTGCTGAAGATCGACGGCGAGGTCGGCAACAAGAAGCAGTACGACCCCCGCGCCTGGGGCAAGGTCGCCGAGGCCGGCATGGCCGCCCGCGTGGTCCAGGCCTGCGAGGCCCTGCGCTCGGCCGGTCAGACCCTGAAGGCCTGACGCGTCCGACGCGCCCACCGTCGTCGTCCCCGGCGCCATTCAGCCGAGCCGGTCGGCGTGGCGCAGCGCGTACACCAGCGCCCAGTCCTGGTCGTTGGCCAGCGGGTCGGCCCGGTGCGCCGGTGCGCCGTTGACACAGCTGGGGTAGACGAAGGCGCAGGTGGCCGAGCCGTCCTCGCCGAAGCCGGTGAGGTTGGCCCGCAGCACCTCGGTGCCGGCCCGGCGCAGTGCGGCGGTCTCCTCCTCGGGCAGCAGCCCGTCCGGCCAGTCCAGCATCACCCCGGCGCTGAGGATCGACCAGTAGTGGGGGAACACGTCGCCCCACAGCCGGTCCCCGCCGAACCAGTAGCCGTCCCAGTGCCGGATCGGCACCGAGCGCAGCCGGACGTCGGGCTGGTCGCCGGCGAAGGCGCGCAGCCAGCGCAGCCGCTCCCGCAGCGCCTCGTCGGGCACCCGGTCCGGGGCGATCCGGCGCACGGAGAGCAGCAGGTCGAGCAGCGGGGCGACCATCGACTGCTCGTAGTTGACCTCGTGCCCGGGCAGCTCTGCGCCCAGCTCGAGGAAGGTGGCGGCCTGGGCGACCAGGTGCGCGTCCAGCTCGTCGGCCTCGGCGTCCCGGCCGTGGCGGCGCAGCGCCGCGCCGACGTCGCGCACCACCGGCCCCAGCTCGAAGGCCAGGAACCGTCCGCCGCCGGAGCGGTAGTAGGTGCTCATCACCGCCGCGGCGAGGTCGAGCTCGCCGGCGTCCAGCAGGAAGCGGGCGAACCAGGGGAAGTTGTAGAGCCGCGGCCGGCGGCGTCCGTCGGTGTCGTCGCGGACCGTGCCGTCGGGGGTGACGACGTGCTCGGTGACGAAGCGCAGGTAGCCGGCCAGCGCCTCGTCCAGCACCGCCGCCTCGCCCCAGCCGCGGCGGCGCAGCTCCTGCAGCAGCAGCGCACTGCCCACCCGCTCGCGGGTGTCGGACCAGTCCGACCAGGCCAGGTCGAGCACGGTCAGCTGCGAGCGGTGGTCGTAGGGCACGAACGCCCACCGCCGGCTGTCCCCGCGCTCCAGCGGGCGCTGCCGCTCGACCAGGAAGGACGCCCGGCGCTCGGCCAGCTGCCGCAGCGGCGGATGGGCGTGCAGCACCACCCGGGTCCGCCGGCCGTCGCGGGTGGCGTCGACGTGCACCAGACCGGGACGATCGGCGACCACCGGGGACGGCGGCGTGGCGGTCCAGCCGTCGGCGACCCGCAGCTCCATCGGCGTCCCGACCTCGGCGCTGAGCACGGGGGCCTCCAGGGCGGGGGAGCGGTCGGCGGCGAAGGCCTCGGCGTCGGCGTACCAGCGGCAGCGCCAGGTCAGCCGCAGCGTCTGCCCGGGCCCGACCTCCGGCTCGGGCTGGCCGCCCAGGGTGTGCGGGGAGCGGGCGTGGTCGGTGAGATGCAGGTAGAGATGGCCGCGGAGGTTGCTGGAGGTGTGCGCGTCGCGGGACTGCACCGAGTAGGCCCACAGCTCTCCCTCGGTGAGCACCAGCCCGAGCCCGGCGTCGGCGCCGTTCATGGGCACCGCCCACACCCAGGCGTCCGCCCCGCCGGTCCAGAGGTGGGCGTGCACCGCCCGGGTGAGGCTGTCGGCGGCCGAGCCGTAGAGGTCGCGCCACGGCGTGCTCACCGCGAACGATCCGATCCGGACCGGCTGGCCGCCGGGGTTGTGCAGCTCGTGGGTCTCGGTCCAGCTGTCGTCGACGGTGCGGGTGAGGGTGAGCACCAGCGGTCCCAGCCGGTGCCGCACCCGGACGCCGTCGGCGCGCCAGTCGACCTCGGCGGGGGCGTCGAAGCGGTGCCCGAGGCCGTCCAGCACCGCGAACCCCTTGCCCCAGCGGTGCGCGGGCCCGTGCACCATCCCCTCGACGCCGTCGGCGTCCTCGACCAGCAGCACGCTGTGCCCGGTCGACGGGTGGCGTACCGCCCGCACCGAGCCGTCCTCGGCCATCTCCACGGCACCGGCGCCGAAGGGGAACGTGCGCGTCGTCTGCTCCACGTCCGGCATCATCGCAGCCGCCCGGTGCCCCGGCTGCGGCTCCCGCGACGGCTGGCAGGATGGGTCCCGTGAGCGAGATCCACCGCAACCTGCTGGCCGACGCCGCCCCCGAGACCCGGCTTCCCGTCGACCCCGCCGTCGCCGAGCTCGCCGAGCGTGGCAAGGACGCCTTCGAGGAGGTCATCCGCGCCCACCCGGAGTCCTCGCTGTGCTGGGCACTGCTGGCCGAGGGCGCCCTCAACGCCCGGACCCCCGGAGCCGACGTCGCCGCCTACGCCTACGCCCGCACCGGCTACCACCGCGGGCTGGACGCCCTGCGCCGGGCCGGCTGGAAGGGCTCGGGCCCGATCCCGTGGGAGCACGAGCCGAACCGCGGCTTCCTCCGCGCGCTGTGGGCGCTGACCGTGGCCGCGCAGCGGATCGGCGACACGGCGGAGTTCGAGCGCTGCGCCCAGTTCCTGCGCGACAGCTCCGAGACCGCCTACGCCGAGCTGAGCAGCTCACGCCCGCTGGAGGCCTGAACGCGGACGCCCCGGTGCCGCCCATCCTGATCGGCTAGGGTTGGGAGGTAAGAGCCCGCGACGCGCAGTCGAGGGCTTCGTCTGTGCAACGGGGCCGGTCGTGCTCCGGTGAGAGGGGCGACAGATGCCTGGCATCGTCGTGATGGGCGCCCAGTGGGGCGACGAGGGCAAGGGCAAGGCCACCGACCAGCTCGGGGACCGCATCGACTACTGCGTCCGCTACTCCGGGGGCAACAACGCGGGCCACACCATCGTCGTCGGCGGCGAGAAGTACGTGCTGCACCTGCTGCCCTCGGGCATCCTCAACGCCAATGCCGTGCCGGTGCTCGGCAACGGCGTGGTGATCGACCTCGACGTGCTCTACGCCGAGCTGGAGGCCCTGCAGGTCCGCGGCGCGGACGTCCAGCACCCGCAGATCTCGGCGTCGGCGCACATCATCACCAGCTACCACCGCACCCTGGACAAGCTCACCGAGCGCTTCCTCGGCAAGGCGAAGATCGGCACCACCGGCCGCGGTGTCGGCCCGGCCTACTCCGACAAGGTCAACCGGATCGGCATCCGGGTGCAGGACCTGTTCGACGAGTCGATCCTGGCCAAGAAGGTCGAGGCCGCGCTGGACCAGAAGAACCAGCTGCTGGTCAAGGTCTACAACCGCCGCGCCGTCGACCCGGTGCAGGTCACCGAGCACCTGCTCTCCTACGCCGACCGGCTGCGCCCGCACGTGATCGACACCTCCCGCGTGCTCAACGACGCGCTGGACGAGGGCAAGGTGGTGCTCTTCGAGGGTGCCCAGGCCCACCACCTCGACGTCGACCACGGAACCTACCCCTACGTCACCTCCTCCTCCCCGAGCGCGGCCGGCGCCTGCGTCGGCTCCGGGGTGGGCCCGACCCGGATCGACCGGGTGGTCGGTGTGGTCAAGGCCTTCACCACGCGGGTCGGGGAGGGCCCGATGCCGACCGAGCTGCACGACGAGGACGGCGAGCGGCTGCGCACCATCGGCGGGGAGTTCGGCGCCACCACCGGACGTCCGCGCCGCTGCGGCTGGTTCGACGCGCTGGTGGTCGAGGCCGCCGCGCGCACCAACGCGATGACCGACGTCTTCCTCACCAAGCTCGACATCCTCGGCGGCTGGGAGAAGATCCCGGTCTGCGTGGCCTACGACGTCGACGGCGTCCGCCACGACCGGCTGCCCTACTCCCAGAGCGACTTCCACCACGCCACCCCGGTGTACGAGCTGCTCGAGGGCTGGACCGAGGACATCTCCGGCTGCCGCACCTTCGAGGAGCTGCCCGAGGCCACCCGGCGCTACGTGCTGCGGCTGGAGGAGCTGATCGGCACCCGCATCTCCGGCATCGGCGTCGGCCCGGGCCGTGAGCAGTCGATCATGCGCCACGACCTGCTCTGACGGGCCTCCGGGCCGTCCGGCTGGCACGTGCCGCTGCGACTACGCAGCGAGATGTGCCAGGTCCGGCAGGAGCCGGCAGCGTGGGCAGGGGGTGGGCAGACCCGGCCAGCCGCCGGCGACGAGCAGCTCGGCGACCTGGGCGGCGGCCAGGCACGGGTCACCGTGCACGTCGAGCCATCCGAACCGCAGGGTGGGACGTCTGGACTGCGCCGCCCGGTTGTCGCGTCTCATGTCACGGTGCCGACCGGCGCCCTCGTGGGACCGGCCGTCGAGCTCGACGAGCAGGCCGTACCGCTCGTAGTCCACGTCGCGGCGCAGCCCCGGCTGCGGGCGATTGCGCCGGCCACGGGGGAGCCCGTGGGCGCGCTCGACCAGGTGCAGGTAGGCCCGTTCCAGGGGTGACTCCACCCCCTCCTCGGCCTCGGCGAGGACGTCGGCGACCAGCCGCCGTCGGGCCAGCAGGCGTCGGCCCGCCGCGGCCTCCCGCAGCCGCGTCGCCGTGCTGCGCCGGGTCTGCACGGTGGTGAGCAGCAGGGCGACCAGCGGCCCTTCGTCGAGCTCGGCGGCCAGGTCGAGCACCGTGTCCTCCACCGTCAGGCACGGTGGCCCTCCCACGCTGCGGGGCGAGTGCACATCGGAGGTCTCGCGCCGGAACCGCCACGGGTCGCCGTCCCGGAGCTTGCGGGGGACCCAGATGTCCACCACCGCGGGCGGGTGGTCGGTGAGCCCGTGCAGGTGGGCTGCCGCCGACCCGCCGACCCGGCTGTCATCGCCGCCGACGAGCACGCCGGCCCAGGCGAGCCCGCGCCAGCCCGGTCGACCCGGGGCGGTGTGGTAGATCCCGCGGCCCACCGTGGACCAGCGTCCCTCCCGCACCAGGCGGGCGATCGAGTTGCGCCCCAGGCCGTGGCCGTGGGCCTGCTCGAGCGAGACCACACCCTCCTGCAGCTCGGCCAGGGCCAGCAGGCCCGACGACGGATCCACGCGGTGGTACATGCCCCGCAGGTGGGCCTGCCGCGTTCCCACGGTCGCGGTCGGGCGCCGCCTGTGCACAGCCCCTCCCCTGTGGACACCGACGCGGCGGATCCAGCCCTGGTGCTGGACCATCTCGCTGCGACCACGCAGCGGCACGTTCCAGCAGATCGGCCGATACGCTCGACGGCCGTGACGGACGCAGCGGGGAACGAGCAGCAGGTTGGTCGGGTGCTGGTGATCGGCACCGGCGGGCGCGAGCACGCGCTGGCCTGGGCGCTCAGCCGCGATCCCGGCGTCTCCGAGGTGCACATCGCCCCCGGGAACCCGGGCACCGCAGCGGTCGGCACCAACCACGAGGTGGAGGCCACCGACCCCGCCGCGGTGGCGGCGCTGGCCGAGCGGCTGGCCGCCGACCTGGTCGTGGTCGGGCCGGAGGCGCCGCTGGTGGCCGGGGTGGCCGACGCCGTCCGCGAGCGGGGGATCGCCTGCTTCGGACCGGGCCGCGAAGCCGCCCGCCTGGAGGGGTCGAAGGCCTTCGCCAAGGAGGTGATGGCCGCCGCCGGCGTCCCGACCGCCGCCGCCCGGGTCTGCCGGACCGAGGACGAGGTGGTCGCCGCCCTGGACGAGCTCGGCGCGCCCTACGTGGTCAAGGACGACGGGCTGGCCGCCGGCAAGGGCGTGGTCGTCACCGAGGACCGGGAGGCCGCCCTCGCCCACGCCCGCGGGTGCGAGCAGGTGCTGGTCGAGGAGTACCTGGACGGCCCCGAGGTGAGCCTCTTCGCGGTCACCGACGGGACGACGGTGCTGCCCTTCGAGCCGGCCCAGGACTTCAAGCGGGTGGGCGACGGCGACACCGGCCCCAACACCGGCGGCATGGGCGCCTACACCCCGCTGCCCTGGGCGCCGCCCGGACTGGTCGAGCAGGTGGTGCACACCGTCGTCCAGCCGACCGTGGACGAGCTGGCCCGCCGCGGCACCCCGTTCGTCGGGCTGGTCTACGCCGGGCTCGCGCTCACCTCCCGCGGCATCCGGGTGGTGGAGTTCAACGCCCGCTTCGGCGACCCCGAGACCCAGCCGCTGCTGAGCCGGCTGCGCACCCCGCTCGGCAGCGTGCTCAAGGCCGCCGCGACCGGACGGCTCGCCGGCGTCCCCGCCCTGGAGTGGGGCAGCGGTGCCGCGGTCGCGGTGGTGCTGGCCGCCGAGAACTACCCCGGCACGCCGCGCCGGGGCGACGTCATCACCGGCGCCGACGTCGAGGGCGTCTTCCACGCCGGCACCGCCCTGGACGCCGACGGTCGGCTGGTCGCGGCCGGCGGACGGGTGCTGGCCGTGGTCGGCACCGGCGACGACCTCGCCGCCGCCCGCGAGCAGGCCTACACCCGGCTCGGCGGCATCACCCTCGACGGCGGCTTCTACCGCACCGACATCGCCGCCCGCGCCGCCGAGGGCTGACCCCGTCTGGCACCCGGCACACACCTTCGTGCCCCCGCACCCATGCTGCAGGAGGTGTGCGGTGCCACGAAGGTGTGTGAGGGGGGCGGCCGCGGGGACGAACCGGACCGGCCGAGCGCCCTACGATGGCGACAGCCCCGCCGCGTCCCAGGAGGTCCCTCCGTGTCCATCCCGAACGTCCTCGCCACCCGCTACGCCTCGCCACGGATGCGCGAGATCTGGTCGCCGGAGAACAAGATCGTCGCCGAGCGCCGGCTCTGGGTGGCCGTGCTGGCCGCCCAGCGCGACCTCGGTGTCGACTTCGGCGGTGACGGCCCGGACGCCGTGATCGCCGACTACGAGCGGGTGCTGGAGACGGTCGACCTGGCCTCGATCGCGGACCGCGAGCGGGTCACCAAGCACGACGTCAAGGCGCGGATCGAGGAGTTCAACGCCCTCGCCGGCCGCGAGCACGTGCACAAGGGGATGACCAGCCGCGACCTCACCGAGAACGTCGAGCTGCTGCAGCTGCGTCAGGCGCTGGAGCTGGTGGCCGACCGCTGCGTCACCGGCATCACCGCGCTGGCCGGCCTGGCCGCCTCCTACGCCGACACCGCCATCGCGGGACGCTCGCACAACGTGGCCGCCCAGATCACCACCCTCGGCAAGCGGTTCGCCACCGCCGCCGACGAGCTGCTGGTGGCCCACGAGCGCGTCCGTGAGCTGCTGCGGCGGCTGCCGCTGCGGGGGATCAAGGGTCCGGTCGGCACCAGCCAGGACATGCTCGACCTGCTCAACGGGGACGAGGACCGGCTGGCCGAGCTGGAGCGTCGGATCGCCACCCACCTCGGCTTCGAGCGGGTGCTCACCAGCACCGGCCAGGTCTACCCGCGCTCGATCGACTACGACGCGGTGACCGCGCTCGCCCAGGTGGTCGCCGCCCCCTCCAACGTGGCCACCAGCATCCGGCTGATGGCCGGCCACGAGCTGGTCACCGAGGGGTTCCGGCCCGGTCAGGTGGGCTCGTCGGCGATGCCGCACAAGATGAACACCCGCTCCTGCGAGCGGGTCAACGGGCTCTCGGTGGTGGTCCGCGGCTACGTGTCGATGGTCGGCGAGCTGGCCGGGGACCAGTGGAACGAGGGCGACGTGTCCTGCTCGGTGGTGCGCCGGGTCGCGCTCCCGGACGCCTGCTACGCCACCGACGGGCTGTTCGAGACCTTCCTCACCGTGCTCGGCGACTTCGGGGCCTTCCCGGCGGTGATCGAGGCCGAGCTCAACCGCTACCTGCCCTTCCTCACCACCACCAAGGTGCTGATGGCGGCCGTGCGCGCCGGGGTCGGCCGGGAGGTGGCGCACGAGGCGATCAAGGAGCACGCGGTCGCGGTCGCGCTGGAGATGCGGGAGCAGGGTCTGGCCGGGAACGACCTGTTCGCCCGCCTCGGCGCCGACCCGCGGCTGCCGCTGGACGAGCAGCAGCTGCGGGCCCTGGTCGCCGACCCGATGGAGCTCACCGGTGCCGCGATCTCCCAGGTGCGCACGGTGGTGGACGCCGCCGAGCAGCTCGCCGAGGAGCACCCCGAGGCCGCCACCTACCGCCCGGGCGACGTCCTCTGACCCAGCGGCCCCGGGTCGGCAGACCTACGGGACCCCCGCGTGCTGGGTCCGGGGACGCCCCTGAGCCGACCCCGCACCACCGTCCGCACCCTGGTTGCGGCCGCCGGGATCGGGCACAGTCGGAGGCGTGGGGCACCGTGCCGCACTGTGAAGGAGGAACCCTGATGGCCACCACGACCCTGGCCCGCTCGACCAGCAACGCCTGGATCGGCGGTGTCTGCGCCGGCCTCGCCCGTCGCTTCGGCCTGTCGGCCAACCTCGTCCGGCTGATCTTCGTGCTCAGCTGCCTGATCCCGGGCCCGCAGTTCATCATCTACATCGCGCTCTGGATCCTGCTCCCCAAGGACCGCTGAGCCGCGGACGGGCCGGTCAGCGCACCTGACGCCGACCGGCCCGCGGGCCGCGCGCCCGCCACCCAGTAGGACCCCCGCTCAGCCGATCCCCACGATGTCGGCCGTGCTGTGCAGCCGCCGCCATGGCACCCCCGGCCGGAGCCCGGCCGCCGGCGCGACGTCCGCGGCCGGCAGCGGCCCGAGGTCGAGCCCGGTCAGCGCCGCCAGGTCCCCGACCGGCACCTGGAAGGTGCGGTACGGGCCCAGCAGCGGCTCTCCGGCCCGGCCCAGCTCGACGTCTTCCAGCTGGCGGGACTGGTCGAGCAGGTAGCCGACCGACAGCAGCGCGCCCGCCTCGACCCAGGCCGCCACCTTGTAGAACCGGCGGGGGATGCGGATGCCGCGGTAGCCGGGGTCGTCCTCGGCGAAGACGCACCCGGTGAGCACGCTGACCCGCACGTCGGCGGCGTCCGTCGTGGTGAGCAGGTGGTCCTCCAGCCCCAGCCAGAGCTCCTTGGACTGGTTGAAACCGGCCGCCTGCGGTGCGGCGTTGGTGTAGCAGAACGTGTCGGCGTTGGCCCGCTCGGCCGCCTCCCCCCACACCGGGTCGCGCCGGCGGACGAGGTGGCCGCGGTCGAGGTCGTTGCGGGCGTAGACCTCCGGCCCGGTCTGCTGCTCCTCGGGCAGCCGGGGGTCGAGGAACCAGTCGTCACCGCCCCGCGCGACGTCGACCAGGGCCGCGCCGTCGATGTTGACCGCCGTCCAGGCCGCCAGCCGCCGGGCCGGGTCGAGCCCCACCGAGAAGTGGGTGTAGTCGAGCCGGACCGGCCGCGCGCCGGAGCCGGGCGCGGGGACGGTCACGGCCAGGAACTCGGGGTCGTAGCCCGCGGGGTCGGTCATGGCAGGCACCCTGCCGCGAGGGTCTGACATCGTGGTGAACTCCCGCCGACGCCTCGATCAGGCGGCGGTCGCGTCCAGACCGAGCCGGCGCGACCAGTCGTCGGCAACCAGCTCCAGGTGCTCCTGCGGGTGCGCGATGGCGTTGACGTAGTGGCCGAAGAGCTCGAAGGAGACGGTGCCGACGAGGTGGGTCCAGGCGTCGAGCACCAGCACCACGTCCACCGGGTCGACCTGGGCAGGGGCGGTGATCCCCAACGCGGGCAGCCCCGCGGTCACCTGCTCGGCGTCGGCCCGGGTGCCCGGCGGGAGCGGCGGCGCCCCCTCCGGCCGCGGACGTCCGCGCTCGCGGGCGTCGAAGACCACCCGGGCGAGCCGTCCCACCACCAACGTCGCGGGGGCGACGGTCTCGGTGGGCGCGGCGTAGCCGGGCACGGGGGAGCCGTAGAGCAGGGCCCACTCGTGGGGGTGCCGGACGCCCCAGTCGCGGGTCGCCGTCCACACCGAGCGCCACCGGGCTGGCAGGTCGTCGCGCGGCAGGGCGTCCTCGGCTCCGGCCACCGCGCCGCCGAGGCGGCGGTAGCCGTCGGTGATCAGCTCGGTGAGGATGTGGTCGCGCCCGCTGAAGTAGCGGTAGACCGCCGACGGGACGAGGTCGAGCTCACGGGCGACCGCGCGCAGCGACAGCTGGCCCGGCCCGACCTCGCCGAGCAGCCGGCGCGCGACCTCGACGATCGCGGCCGTGCGGGCGTCCCGGTGCTGCTGCCGGGGGGTGCTGCGTCCGTCGCTCACGGCCCGAGCCTAGCCGGTCCGAGAACACCGTTCTTGACTTCCGGGCAGACGCGGAGAACACTGTTCTCGTAAGCGAGAACACCGTTCACTCACCGCCCCGAGGCGGCCGAGAGGAAGAGCACCCATGAGCACCGTCCTGATCGCCGGAGCCGGCCCGATCGGCTCCACCCTGTCCCGCCGGATGGCCGCCGACGGCCACGACGTCGTCCTGGTCTCCCGGTCCGGCCGCGGCCCCGCCCACCCCGGTGTGCGCCGGGTCGCCCTGGACGCCGGCGCACCTGACATGCTCGAGCTGGCGCAGGGCTGCGACGTCCTCGTCAACGCCATCAACCTGCCGTACCACCGCTGGGCGATCGACTGGCCGCCGCTGCACCGCAACCTCATGCTGGCCGCCGAGCGCAGCGGCGCACCGCTGGCGCTGATCGGCAACTTCTACACCTACCCGGCCGACGTGGTGATGTCGCCCGACGTCGCGATGGACCCGCCCACCCGCAAGGGTGCGGTCCGGGCACGGATGTGGGAGGAGCTGCTCGCCGCCCAGGCGGCCGGACGGCTGCGGACGATGGAGCTGCGCGCGAGCGACTACATCGGGCCCGCGGCGCTGGAGACCGAGAACGCCCACGGCGGACGTCGGCTGGTCGAGCCGGTGCTGGCCGGCCGCCGGGCCTGGGTGGTCGGCAACCCGGACGCCCCCCACATGTGGACGTCCGTGGACGACATCGCCCGCACCGCCGCCACCCTCGTCCTCGACGACCGCGCCTGGGGACGGGCCTGGCACGTGCCGAACGCCGAGCCGCGCTCGATCCGCCAGCTGGCCGCCGACGTCGCCCGCGCGGGTGGGGCGCCCGAGCCTCGGGTCTCGGGCTACCCGCGCTGGATGCTCTCCATGATGGGGCTGGCTGACGCCCGGCTGCGGGAGGTGCTCGAGATGCGCTACCAGTTCGACCGGCCCTTCCTGTCCGACGACAGCGAGACGACCGCGGTGTTCGGCCTGACCGCCACGCCGTGGCAGCAGACCATCGAGGAGACCGTCGCCGCCGCCCGCCGCGATGCAGCCAAGGCGCTCGCTTGACCCCTGTGATCCGCCCGCGAAGAGGCCGCGATGCGGCGGTCCGGAACGCGTCCTCCGCTGCGACAGGTCCGGTGATGGTGTGGCGTCGGGGACGAGTGACGCCGCTCGGGTCTCGCCCCGGCCATGGAGGGGGTGTGCGGGATGTGGTCGACCAGGGGGGCTACGCAGGGGGCTATAAGGGGGGCTAAGGGGGGCTAAGAATGACCCCGAAAGGGGCCAAATCGCGAGTTGGCCCTATCCGGGGCAGGTCCGGAGGCAATACCTATGCAGTGGACGTCTCTCAATTCCTGCCGTCGGCGGCTTCCCCGGGAATGAGGACGTGCGTTGGGTCCATCGGCCCGGTCGGCTCGACCGGGGGGTGGCACGTTCTGCAACCGAGGAGCTTGGGTGACACAGCAGCTGCAGGCCGCACGCGGGAGTACCGCGTCCGGTCGGCCAGGAGGGCGGTCGAGGTTGACCGCGCTGTTCCTGGCGGTCGTGATCGCACTGGTCAGCATGGGAACGGTCGGTGTGGGCGTCGCCCACGCGGCGACCGTCTACGAGATCGAGGCGGACTGGGAAGCCAACACCCCAGGCACCGTCGCCAAGGGTGACGTGGTGACCGGGATCTGGCGGGTCAACGTCAACGACGACGCCGAGGCCCCGGCCAACGACCCGGTCGACGACGTCACGTTCACCGTCACGCTCGAGAACGGCCTGTTCCGTGGTCTGCCGGATCTGTGCCTCACCGCAGATGGCCTGGACCCGATTTCCAGCGTCTCCGAGGACGGCCGCACCCTCGTGTGCAACCTCGGCACGGTCGAGCAGGGCACCGCAGTCGTCGTCCAGACACCCGTCGTCGCCGACGGCACCACCGGAAGCCAGATCACTGCCTCCGGTGAGATCGAGGGCCAGACCGACGAGCTCGACCCCATCGACATCGTCAACACCTTCGGCATGGACATGCTGTGGGGGACGCCCACCGGTTCGATCATCCGCAAGGCCAACGGTGCCTTGGGGTTCGACTTCGAGTGGACGCTGTTCCAGGACGTGGGCAGTGACGCCGGACCGGACACGGTCACCTACGACATCGACGTCTCGCTGGAGAACGGCATGGAGCTGTTCCTCAGCAGCCAGTCGAACACAGCGCCGCTCGACGCTCCGTGCGTGCCCTTCCGCAACGGCAACCCGGCTACCGGTCACCCGTACTCCGGCTGGGGTCCGGCGGAGCGAAACGCCCCCTTCGTGGAGAGCTGCACGCTGACCAAGACGGGCCCGAACTCGTTCCGGATGGTCCTCACCGGGATCGACTACTCCCAGACCCAGGTCCCGACGGAGGACTCGGCCGGCAACCCCATGCCGACCGACACCGTCGCGGTCGCCACTGGCGCGATCTGGCTCGAGGTGCGGGGCCTCACGGCGGCCACCACCGCCACCCTGGAGGCCAGCGCCCCCACCTACGAGGCGGTGACGGGACAGACCGACCCCGATGAGACCGCCAACAACACCTCCAACAAGGTGGTGACCTTCCCGGGCACCTTCTCCCACTCGTGGACCCGCCCCTTCGGTGGCACCGCGTGGGATCTGACCCTGAAGCTGGCGCCTGGGTCGACGATCGCCCACAACACCTCCGACACCATCGCGAGCACCGGCGTCGCACCGAGCACGGTGGTGGGTGACTGCGCAGTACTCGACACCGCCTTCGTCGACTACGACGCCGTACGCCTGTACGCCTACACCGCCGGCGACCCGGTCGGCGAGCCGGAGACGAGCCTCGGTGGGACGCTGGCCTGGTACGTCGGCAACGACCCCACCGTCACCCCCGGCAGCGGGGGCTACAACCCCGACGCCTTCAGGGGTTGTGGCGGGACCGCCGGCTGGGTCACCACCGAGCCGGCTGATAAGACCACCGTCAAGGCGGTCCGCTGGGTCGGCACCGCGGCTGACCTGGGCAACCAGTTCTTCCTCATGCAGGTCGGGACCACCGTCGAGGCGGACGCTCCCATCGGTCAGGACATCTGGACCTGGGGTGGCATGATCCGTAACGGTGTGTGGGCCTACCCGGCCCGCGGCGTGCTCCCGCCGAACGAGACGCGCTCCGACACTCCCGGCGAGCGGTACAACGGCACGGGCTATGCGCGAGACATCCTGGAGGTCATCTACGCCCTCCCGGCGATCCAGAAGGCGAGCGACCGCCAGGTGGTGCGTCCGGGTGTGCCGGCGACGTTCACGTTGCGGTACTCCGCCAACGGATCGGGGTCCATGCCGCCCACCGTGGACGACTACGGCATCGTGGACACGCTGCCGGTGGGGATGACCTACGTGCCCGGGTCGGCCACGCCGGAGCCGACGGTGACCACCAACGGGGGTCGCCAGGTGCTGACCTGGAACCTGGATGGGGTGCCCACCAACGCTGTGCAGACGCTGACCTACCAGGCGGTGGCGGGAGAGTCCGTGACCCCGGGTCAGACGCTGACCAACACGGCCACCTCGTCCCTGCGCGGCGAGACCTCCCTTGAGGCGACAGCGCAGGTGACCACCTCCACCAGCGGTTACACCCAGATCGGGAAGTCGACCGAGCAGTGGTTCATCAACAACCCCGACGGCGAGGGCAACGGTGAGGGCTCCTGGACGGTGACGCTGCGTTCGGTGGACCCGCTGCCGCAGGCGTTCACCGACACCATCGACATCCTCCCCTACAACGGTGACGGGCGTGGGACCGACTTCGAGGGCGCCTACTCGGTGACCGATGTCGTCGTCCCGGCGGGTGCGACGGTGTACTACACCACCGCCGACGTGTCCGAGCTGTCCGACGACCCGGCCGATGACTCCAATGGCCAGGCGGGGGACATCGCGGGCAACAGCGTGGGCTGGTCAACCACTCCGGTGGCGAACCCGACCGCGATCCGCGTGATCGGCGGGGAGCTGGGTCCAGGCGAGACCTTCGCCTTCGACATCGACATCGCCACCGAGGGTGCTGCTCCGGGTGACGTGTGGGTGAACCGGGCGCAGTCGCGGGCCGAGCACACCGAGCTGGTGATGCGCACGTCGGAGCCGCTGACCATGGGCACGATGTACTCGGCGTCGCTGAAGAAGTACGTGCAGGACAGCGACGGTGAGTGGCACGACGCGCAGGACGCCTCGGACTACCCGGTGTTCCGCATCGGTGACGAGGTGACCTACCGGATCGGTGTCACCAACACCGGTCAGGGCACGCTGCGCAACGTGCAGGTCGAGGACGACCGGTTCGACGGGGGCTCGTTCCTGATCGAGGAGCTCGCCCCCGGCGAGGTCGAGTACCACGAGTACACGACGACGATCGACGGTTCGTTCGAGACCTCGTTCGTCAACAACGCCTGCGCGACCGCGGACCAGCCTGAGGACGCGGAGGAGGCCGTCCAGGTCAACTGCGACCCGGCCGGTATCGAGGTGGTGAACTACTCGGTGGTGAAGACTTCCGACCCGTCGGGTGCCGACGTGCAGCCGGGTGACACGGTGACCTACACGGTGACCGTGACCCAGGAGGGCTCCTACCCGGCCGTGGCCGAGTGGGGTGACGACCTGAGCGACGTCCTGGACGACGCGACGATCGACGAGGACTCGATCGTGGCCTCCACCGGCACCGCGGTGCTGGACGGGAACGCGCTGACCTGGTCCGGCACCGTCGGTGTCGGCGAGGTGGCCACCGTGACCTACGAGGCCGTGGTGAAGTCGTACGAGGAGATCACCGAGGGCGGCAACTGGGTCCTGGACAACGTGGTCTTCTCCGATGGCTGCGCCGCCGAGGGCGACTGCAACCCGCCGGAGAACCCGGTCGGCACCTACACCCAGGCCAAGACCTCCGACCCCGCTCCGGGTTCGTCGGTGGGTCCGGGTGACGTGGTCACCTACAGCGTGACCGTGGCGCAGGTCGGCGAGGCCGGCGTGCCGGGTGCGTTCATCACCGACGACCTGTCGGGGGTGATGAACGACGCCACCTACAACGGTGACGCGGCCGCGACCTCTGGTGCGGTGGTGGTCGAGGGCGAGGGCCTGCGTTGGGACGGCGACCTGGCCGTCGGCGACGTGGTGACCATCACCTACTCGGTGACGGTGACCGGCGAGGGTGACATGCAGCTGGACAACGTCCTGGGCGACAACGCGACCTGCGTGCCGGCCCCGGACGAGAACCCGGACTGCCGTACGACCCACCCGATCGGGGAGTACATCTACTCCAAGATCGCCGACCCGGAGACGGGTTCCACCGTGGCCCCGGGCGATGTGATCACCTACACCGTGACGGTGACCCAGCAGGGCCCGGGCGACGTGCCGGGTGCGCGGCTGACCGACGACCTGTCCGACGTGCTCGACGACGCCAGCTACAACGGTGACGTGGAGGCCTCGGTCGGCGAGGTCACCGTGGACGGGGACACCCTGTCCTGGACCGGTGACCTCGAGGTCGGCGCGGTGGAGACGATCACCTACTCGGTCACGGTGACCGACACCGGTGATGACGACGTCACCAACGCCGTCACCAGCGACGACCCGCGTGGGTCGTGCGACGAGACCGTCGGGTGTGAGGAGGAGCACTTCAAGGGCCGCTTCCTCTACTCCAAGGTCTCCGACCCGGTCTCGGGTTCGACCGTCGAGGTCGGTGACGTGATCACGTACACCGTGACGGTGACCCAGCAGGGTCAGGCCGCGGTCGACGGTGCCACGCTGGTCGACGACCTGTCCGATGTGCTCGACGACGCCAGCTACAACGGCGACGCCGAGGCCTCGGTCGGTGAGGTCACCGTGGACGGCGACACGCTGTCGTGGACCGGTGACCTGGCCGAGGGTGCGGTCGAGACCATCACCTACTCGGTGACCGTGACCGACACCGGGGATGACGACGTCACCAACGTCGTCACCAGCGAGGACCCGCGTGGGTCGTGCGACGAGGCGGTCGGATGCGATGAGGAGCACTTCAAGGGCCGCTTCATCTACTCCAAGGCTTCCGACCCGGTCTCCGGGACGACCGTCCAGACCGGTGACGTCATCACCTACACCGTGACGGTGACCCAGCAGGGTCAGGCGGCGGTGCCGGGTGCGACGCTGGTCGACGACCTGTCCGACGTGCTCGACGACGCCAGCTACAACGGCGACGTGGAGGCCTCGGTCGGCGAGGCGGTCGTGGACGGGGACACCCTGTCCTGGACCGGTGACCTCGAGGTCGGCGCGGTGGAGACGATCACCTACTCGGTGACCGTGGTCGACGAGGGCGATGACGACGTCACCAACGTCGTCACCAGCGACGACCCCCGCGGTTCGTGTGACGAGACCATCGGATGTGAGGAGACGCACCCCAAGAGCGGCTTCACCTTCTCCAAGGTCTCCGACCCGGTCTCGGGTTCGACCGTCGAGGTCGGTGACGTGATCACCTACACCGTGACGGTGACCCAGCAGGGTCAGGCCGCGGTCGACGGTGCCACGCTGGTCGATGACCTGTCCGATGTGCTCGACGACGCCAGCTACAACGGCGACGCCGAGGCCTCGGTCGGTGAGGTCACCGTGGACGGCGACACGCTGTCGTGGACCGGTGACCTGGCCGAGGGTGCGGTCGAGACCATCACCTACTCGGTGACGGTGACCGACGAGGGCGATGACGACGTCACCAACGTCGTCACCAGCGACGACCCCCGCGGGGTCTGCGACGAGGCCGTCGGGTGTGAGGAGCAGCACTTCAAGGGCGGCTTCTCCTACGCCAAGGTCTCCGACCCGGAGTCGGGTTCGACCGTGGAGGTCGGTGACGTGGTGACCTACACCGTCACGGTGACCCAGCGCGGTCAGGCCGCGGTGGACGGCGCCTCGGTGGTCGACGACCTGTCCGACGTCCTCGACGACGCCAGCTACAACGGCGACGCGGAGGCCTCGGTCGGTGAGGTCACCGTGGACGGCGAGACGCTGTCGTGGGCCGGTGACCTCGACGAGGGTGCGGTCGTCACGATCACCTACTCGGTGACCGTGACCGAGGAGGGTGACGACCTGCTGGCCAACGTGGTCACCAGTGAGGACCCGCGCGGCACCTGCGAGGTCGAGATCGGCTGCGAGACCGAGCACCCGAAGGGCACCGGCGACCTCGGTTCCGGTGACCTCGGTCAGGACGAGCCGGGCACCGGCGGGCAGCTGCCCGCCACCGGTGCCCCCGACGTCCTGGCTCCGCTGGTCGGTGGTCTGCTCCTGCTCCTCACCGGCGCGCTGGTGGTCTGGCGCCGCCGGAGCGTGACGGACCGGATCGGAGGCTGAGAGCACGCACCTGCGGGTGAGGCGTCAGCGGTCTCCGACCGCCGGCCCTCACCCGCAGGTGATCGGCCAGGACCCCCGGCCCCCGAACGGGGGTCCTGGCAGCAGTACGAGACGTTCCCCCGAGGCACACCGCGACCCAACCGGTGCCGCCTCGGGGGAACTTTCGTGTCCACCCGTCCAGCGGTTCGAGGTGATCACGCGTCGCCGGACGCGGCGGATTCAAGGGGTGTGCGCAACAGTGAGTAGTTCGTTGAGTTTCTCAGCCGGGGTGGCGTAGTCCAAGACCT
>NZ_QOUI01000017.1:0-38316 GCF_003327535.1 Desertihabitans brevis
TCTGGGGGCGCCCGCGGCGGGCTCCGGTGCGTCGGCCGGCGCGGCGGGGACGTCGGCCGGTGCGGCCTCGGTCGCGGCGGGGGTCACCACCACGGCCGCCTCGGAGCTGCTGCTCGGGGCGCCGGCGGCGCGGCTGGCGCTGCGGCGCCGCCGCGCGGGCTTGGTCGGCTGCGACGCCTGCTCCTCGGTCGCCGGCTGGTCGGCGGCCGGGCCCTCGGTGGTCGGGGGGACGGGATCGTGGTCGGACATCCGAACTCCTCGCTCGGACCACCCGCGGGTGGTCCGCGTACGCTGCGGCGGCCGGGGCCTGCCGCAGAAAGCTGTTGGCGCGTGGAGCGGGCCGCGCCCGTCGACCCTCCCGCGGTCGTCGTCCGGAGCGGACGGACGTCGCGGTGGAGGCCTCCGGTGTCACGCGCTGTCGCACCCGACGACGCGGTCTCGGCTCCACGAGAGGGCGCCGGCGGCGCCCCTACCTGCCGGCCATCTTCTCACAACAGGCCAGCCGGACCCACATCGACGCCACGCCCGGACGCCGCGCGGCTCAGGCCGTGGCGTACCCCGCCGGGGACGGCGAGCCGGCGTCCGCGGCGCCGTTGGGCGCTCCCGGCGCGGTGATCCGCCGCATCCGGGTGCGGGCGAAGATGCGGTCGATGAGCACCGCGGTGAGGGCGAGCACCAGCACCTGGATGAGCACCGCCGGGGAGGCCGTGCCGACGCCCCGCTCGAAGGTGCTGTCCATCTGCCCGGTCAGGATCGTCACGACGAAGGCGATGACGTTGTTGACCACGTGCAGCGCGATCGCGGCCTCCAGCCCGCCGGTGCGCCAGCAGAGCACGCAGGCCACCATGCCGAAGCAGAAGTAGTAGACGTTGAGCCACGGGTCGAGCGCGGCGTGCAGGAACATGAAGACCACCGAGGAGACCACCGCGCCCACCAGGAAGGACACCCGCGGGTCGGGCACCCAGGCGGCGACCGCCCGGTTGAGCGTTCCGCGCAGCCCGTACTCCTCACCGGCGGCCTGCAACGGGGTGGTCAGCAGCACCAGCACGAGCCACAGCACCACGTCGGTGCCGACCCACTCGACCGGGCTGAGCACGAGCTCCACCACGGTCACCGCCAGCAGCACCGGGAGGGTGACCGCCGTGCAGATCGCCAGCCAGCGCCAGCGCAGACCGCCCTGCACCGAGGAGAGCCAGCGGGGGGTCTGGCCGTACACGGCCCACTGGGCCAGCATCCCGAGCGGGATGAGCGAGGCGAGGACGAGGTTGTTGGCGGTGAACAGCCCGGGCGTCAGCGACAGCGTGAACGACTGCAGGTCGGCCACCTCGAGGCGTCCGGTCAGCAGGTCGACGACGATGCCGGCCAGCGAGAGCCCCACGCTGAGGTGGATCGCGCCGCCGACCACCAGGGCCACCACCGCCAACGGCTTCCACCAGGCGTGGGAAGGGGTCCGGTAGAACTGGTGGTACGCCCGGGACTCCACCGGCAGCGCGGGTGGCTCGGGCGCCCGACGCACCTCGCCGGCCGGCGGCGGACCACCGGCAGCCGGCGCCGTCCCCGCCGCCCACGACGGCTGCGGGACGGGGCCCGGGCCTCCTGGTGCCCACGGGGCCGGGACACCCGTCGGCGCACCGGCAGGAGGCCCCCCAGCGGGTCGGCCCGGTGGCAGAGGAGCGGGCGGCCCGGGCTGGTCGACCATCAGGCCCGGCCCTCGACCGGCTCCAGCTCGGGGAACCACAGGGCGATCTCGCGCTCGGCCGACTCCGCGGAGTCCGAGCCGTGCACGAGGTTCTCCCGGTTGGACAGGGACAGGTCGCCGCGGATCGTGCCCGGGGCGGCCTTGCGCCCGTCGGTGGCCCCGTTCATCAGCCGCACCGTCTCGACCACCTGGTCGCCGGTGAGCACCAGCGCGACCGAGGGACCGGAGGTGACGAAGGCGCGCAGCGGCGGGTAGAAGTCGCGCTCGAGGTGCTCGGCGTAGTGCTGGTCGGCCAGCTCGCCGCTGACCTGCACCTGCTTCATCGCCACGATCTGCAGGCCCTTGCGCTCGAACCGGGACAGCACCTCCCCGACCAGTCCCCGGCGCACCGCGTCGGGCTTGATCAGGACGAAGGTGCGGGGAAGCTCACTCATGTCCGGCACCCTAGCGGGAGCCGGTGACGCCCTGCTGGTCCAGCCGTTTGCCCAGCACGAAGGTCACCAGCCAGAGCAGGGCGAAGAACCCGCCCATGACGAACATCGCCGAGGTCGCCAGGCCCAGCAGCACCGCGACCAGCTGGGTGAGGTGGCCCAGCAGCTGGCCGAGCGGACGGCGCAGGGTGGCCGCGCTGAGCACCGCCAGCAGCGCCGCACCCACGCACAGCCCGACCGCCAGACCCACCGGGACCTGGCTGACCTGGATCATCACGAAGATCGCCAGCCCGAACACGATCACCTCGAAGGCGACCACCGCGACCAGCACCTTGGTCATCGGGTTGCCCGGGCGCAGCAGCAGGGGCGAGTCGGTCACCGGACCGTCCCGCCACCGAGGTCGGGGCCGTCGGCCTCGCCGAACTGGCCGGAGTCCGCCACCTCCAGCAGCGGCTCGCCCGGCTGGTCGTCCTCCGAACCGGGGCGCACCAGCAGGGTCCGGGCTTCACCGACCGCGATCACCGAGCCGGTGACCAGCACGCCGGGGACCGGGCCACCGTCGGCCTCGGCCAGCGCGACCGCGCGCTCCAGGGCGGCGTCCATCCGGGGCTCGACATGCACCCGCTCCGCCCCGAACCGGGACGCCACCACCTCGGCCAGCTCCTCCGCGGGCATCCCGCGCGAGGTCGAGGCCACCTGGGTGACCACCACCTGCTCGAAGCTCTCCGTCCACGCCTCGACGATGCCGTCGACGTCCTTGTCCCCCATCACCGCCAGCACCCCGACCAGCGGGTGGAAGTCGAAGGCCTCGGCCAGTGCGGCGGCGGTGGCGCGGGCGCCGTGCGGGTTGTGGGCGGCGTCCAGCACGATGGTCGGCGAGCGGCGCACCACCTCCATCCGCCCGGGCAGGCGGACCGCGTCGAAGCCCTGCTGGATGACGTCGGGAGCGAGCGCCTTCATGCCGAGGAAGGCCTCCACCGCGGCCACGGCCAGGGCGGCGTTCTGCGCCAGGTGCGCGCCGTGCACCGGCAGGTGCAGGTCGCCGACCGGGCCCTCGGCGCCGTTGATCCGCAACACCTGGCCGCCGACCGCGGGGGTGCGCTCCAGCAGCCCGAAGTCGACGCCCTCACGCTGCACCAGCGCGCCCACCTCCATCGCGCGCTCCAGCAGCACGGTGGCCGCCTCCACCGGCTGCCCGGCCAGGACGGCCATCGCACCGGGCTTGATGATCCCGGCCTTCTCGCGCGCGATCTCGGCCACGGTGCCGCCGAGCAGGTGGGTGTGGTCGAGGTCGATCGGGGTGATCACCGCCACCGAGCCGTCGGCGACGTTGGTGGCGTCCCAGGTGCCGGCCATGCCGACCTCGAGCACCACGACGTCGACCGGGGCGTCGGCGAAGGCGGCGAAGGCCATCGCGGTGACCACCTCGAAGAAGGTCATCGCGACACCGTCCAGCCGCTGCTCGTCGACCATCGCCACCAGCGGCTCGATCTCGGTCCAGATCTGGTCGAAGCGCTCGTCGCTGATCGGCTCGCCGTCGATGCTGATCCGCTCGTTGACCCGGCTCAGGTGCGGGCTGGAGAACCGTCCGGTGCGCAGCCCGCTGGCGCGCAGCAGCGACTCGATGACGATCGCGGTGCTGCCCTTGCCGTTGGTGCCGGTGAGGTGGATGACGGGTGCCGCCTTGTGCGGGTCGCCCATCAGCTCCAGCAGCGCGGTGATCCGCGCCAGGGACGGCGCCACCCGCTGCTCGGGCCACCGGGCGGTCAGCGCGGCGGTGATCTCGGCGTGGCTGCTGCTCACTGGTCTCCTGCTTCTCGCGGGGCTGCCGGGACGGCCGTCGTGCGGCCCGTCCCGATCCGCCACTGTACCGACCGGGGGCCGTCGGCGTCCGGGCTGCGGGACCCCGCCCGAGCGGACGGGAGCAGGACGCGCCGCTCGTTCGTTGCCAGGACGACGGCCCACGGTGGTTGACGATGCAACTATGCTCTGCGCCGGGCAACGCCGTCCGAGCCACGACCTCCGACCCCCGACTCCCCGAGGAGACCCCATGAGCAAGCGGACGCAGCAGCCGAAGGCCGGTGGCCGGCGGGAGCAGCTGCGCCAGCAGGCCGCCGCCGAGGCGGCCCGCAAGCGCCGCCAGCGGGTGCTGATCGCCGTGGTCGCCGTGGTCGTGGCCGGGGTGGTCGCGGTCGGTGCCGTGGTCGGGGTCAACCTGGCCCGCAACTCCGCCGCGGGCAACCTGACGCCGCCGAACGCGAACGCCGACCAGACCGGGATCATCGCCAACCCGGGAGTCGCCCCCGAGGGCGCGCCGGTGCTCACCATCTACCAGGACTTCCAGTGCCCGGCCTGCAAGCAGATGGAGGACGCCCTGGGCGCCACCATCGAGCAGATGGCCGCCGACGGCACGGTCGTCCTGGAGTACCGGACGATGACCTTCCTCGACAACAACCTGCGCAACGACGCCTCCTACCGCTCCGGGGTGGCGGCGGCCTGCGCGGACGTGGCCGGCAGCTACCAGGCCTACTACGACGTCATCTACGCCAACCAGCCCGCCACCGAGGGCGCCGGCTACTCCGACAACGTGCTGCTCAACGACTTCCCCGCCCAGGCCGGGCTGACCGGTGAGGCCCTCGAGACCTTCAAGTCCTGCTACCGCAGCGAGGCCACCGGGGAGTTCGTCCGCGGCACCGACCGCGAGTCCACCGCCGCCGGTGTCCGCAGCACGCCGACGGTCCGGGTGAACGGCAACGACTTCGACATCTCGCCCTACTACTCCAACCCGCAGGGGCTGCCGGCGGCCGTCCAGGCCGCCGCCGCCTGACCGGTCGTCGGGCTGCCGGCGACACACCGCGCGGCGGGCGGTCGGCTGAGGCGCGCCACTAGAATGCGGGGGTGAGCCTCCGAGCCCCGGGAGCCGCGTCACCGGCGTCGGACCGCGGACCGGCGGCGCGCCACCGCCGCGCCGCCGCCCTGGGGTGTGCGCTGGCCGCGGCGGCGGTCTGGCTGCTGGGCGTCCCGGCGCCCGTCTCCGCCGATGGGGACGAGGACGTCCGGGCCGAGGTGGTGGCCTTCGTGGACGCCCGGACCGGCCGCGAGCTCGGCAGCGTCGAGGAGGGCCAGGAGTTCTGGGTGCGCTACGCCGTCGACAACGAGTTCGCCCACCCGGTCGAGGTCACTGCGGTGACGTCGTGGATCAACAGCTCCAGCGACTGCGTGGTGACGACCGTGGGCAGCCGACCAGGCGTGCTGCCCGAGCCGGTCGCCCCCGGCGGGTCGGCCGAGGGCGAGGACACCAGGGTGTTCGTCCGCGACGGGGCCTGCGTGTCGGAGCTGGAGTGGGAGTCCGGGGTCGAGTCCGAGCGGGTGCCCAGCAGCGTCTCGGTCACGGCCGACGACCACGACCACGGCGAGTCGACCCGGCTGGAGGCCGAGGTGAGCAGCCGCTGGTCGGAGACCCCGGGCTCGGTCGAGTTCACCGTGGACGGCCGGGTGCGCGGCCAGAGCCGGGTGCGGCAGGGTACCGCCGTGCTGACCCTGCCACCGGAGACCATCGACCCCGGCCCGCACAAGGTGCGGGCCCGCTACCGCCCGGCGGGTGACGGTCCGGCGGGGTCGACCTCGACCACCACCGCGTTCGAGGTGGAGCGGGTCGACGAGGGCTCGGCCACCGAGCTCGACGTCCGCAGCGGGCGCTTCGACGAGCCGGTGCGGCTGCGCGCCGACGTCTCCCCCGCCGACGCCGAGGGCCGGGTCCGTTTCGAGTTCGACGGCGGCGCCCGGACCGAGAAGGTGACGCTGCGCGACGGCCGGGCGCTGCTCGAGATCGATCCCGGGGAGCTGTCGGTCGGCGAGCACGACGTGGTCGCCACCTTCACCTCCGCCGACGACGACCTGGCCGGCTCCAGCTCGGAGCGGGAGACGTTCGAGGTGCGGCAGGTGCCGACGAGCCTGGACACCGAGGTGGCCCCGGCGCAGGGCCGTCCCGGCGGGCCGCTGACGGTCTGGGGCCGGCTGGTGGTCGGCGACGGCCGGGCGGCACCGCCGGAGGGGTCGCGGGTCGACGTCCTGGACCGGGAGGGCGACGAGCTGGGCACGGCCCGGCTGGACGGGCGGGGCGCGTTCGAGGTGAGCGCCCGGGTGCCCGAGCTGGTCGAGCCCGGCCAGTTCGCCGTCTTCGTCAGCTACCCCGGCACCGCCAGCCACGCGGGGGCGCTGGACGAGCACGCGGTGGAGGTCGTCGCCCCCCGGCCCTCGACCACGCCGACTCCCACGCCGTCGGCCACCCCGACGCCGACTCCGGACCCCACCGCGTCCCCCACCGAGACCGAGCCGTCGGGCGCCACGCGCACCGGGACGCCCGAGGCCGCCCCGCCGTCGCCGGAGCCGCCGCCCCGGGCGGCGCAGGACCGCCCGCTGCGGATCCCCGCGGCCCTCGGGCTGGGCCTGGTGCTGCTCTCCACCCTGGCCGCCTCGTGGCGCCCGTGGAGCCGATGAGCGCCGCGACCGGTCCGCACCGTCCAGCGGTGACGATCCGGCCTGCCACCAGCGCCGACGTCGAGGCCATCACGACGATCTACAACCACGCCGTGCAGCACACCACCGCCAGCTGGGACCTGGAGCCGGTGACGACCGCGTCGCGGCTGGCCTGGTTCGAGGAGAAGCTGGGCGAGGGCTGGCCGGTGCTGGTGGCCGAGGTGGACGGTGCCGTCGTCGGCTGGAGCACCATCGGGCCCTTCCGCCCCAAGGACGGCTACCAGTACACCGTCGAGCACAGCGTCTACGTCGCCGAGGGCCAGCGCGGTCTCGGCCTCGGCCGGGCGCTGGTGGAGCCGCTGATCGAGGAGTGCCGCCGCCGCGGCGTGCACGCGATCGTCGGCGGTCTGGACGCGGCCAACGAGGCCAGCCTCGCCTTCCACCGCCGCCTCGGCTTCGTCGAGTCCGGCCGCCTCCCCCAGGTCGGCCGCAAGTTCGACCGCTGGCTCGACCTCGTCTTCACCGTCCTCGTCCTCGACTGACTCCCCGCCCCACCACCCGCGGTTCGAGGTGATGCCGCGCGCCTGGGTGTGCGCTATCACCTCGAACGAGCAGAGGGAGGGAGGCAGCGGGACGGGCGGCGGCCAGCCGACGTGCACCGCTGGCCTTCCGCGCACGCGAGGCGGGGCAGGAGCCCGACGCCGGATCCGACGGGACGTGCCCCTTACGCGCTCTTCTCGCGCTTGGCGAGCTCGGCGCGGGTGACCAGGGTCGGCTCGCCGCCGTCGGTGACCGTCGCCGCGGTGATGACCACCTGGGCGATCTCGGTGTTGCTCGGCACCTCGTACATGACGTTGAGCAGGGTCTCCTCGAGGATGGCCCGTAGCCCGCGGGCGCCGGTCCCCCGCTCCAGCGCCAGGTCGGCGATCGCCTCCACGGCGTCGGGGGTGAACTCGAGGTCGACGCCGTCGAGTTCGAAGAGCTTGCGGAACTGCTTGATCAGCGCGTTCTTCGGCTCGGTGAGGATCTGGATCAGCGCGTCCTTGTCGAGCGGGCTGACCGAGGAGATCATCGGCAGCCGACCGATGAACTCGGGGATCAGGCCGAACTTGTGCAGGTCCTCCGGACGCACCTCGCTGAACGGGTCGGTCGACTTGGGGGCGCGGGCGGCCTCGTCGTTGTTGAAGCCCAGCGGCCGCTTGCCGACGCGGCTGTTGATGATCTGCTCCAGACCGGCGAAGGCGCCGCCGACGATGAACAGCACGTTGGTGGTGTCGATCTGGATGAAGTCCTGGTGGGGGTGCTTGCGCCCGCCCTGCGGCGGCACCGAGGCGGTGGTGCCCTCGAGGATCTTCAGCAGCGCCTGCTGCACGCCCTCACCCGACACGTCCCGGGTGATCGACGGGTTCTCGCTCTTGCGCGCCACCTTGTCGATCTCGTCGATGTAGATGATGCCCGTCTCGGCCTTCTTGACGTCGAAGTCGGCGGCCTGGATGAGCTTGAGCAGGATGTTCTCGACGTCCTCGCCGACGTAACCGGCCTCGGTCAGCGCGGTGGCGTCGGCCATCGCGAAGGGGACGTTGAGCATCCGGGCCAGGGTCTGGGCCAGGTAGGTCTTGCCGCAGCCGGTGGGGCCGATCAGCAGGATGTTGGACTTGCTGAGCTCGACGCTCTCGTCCTGCCCGGCGGCCCGCCGCGGCTGGGTGGCGGTCTGGGCCTGGACCCGCTTGTAGTGGTTGTAGACGGCCACCGCCAGCGCCTTCTTCGCGCTGTCCTGGCCGATCACGTAGGTGTTGAGGAACTCCCGGATCGCCTGCGGCTTGGGCAGCTCCTCGAGCAGCCCCGTGTCACCGCCCTCGGCGAACTCCTCCTCGATGATCTCGTTGCAGAGGTCGATGCACTCGTCGCAGATGTAGACGCCCGGTCCGGCGATGAGCTTCTTGACCTGCTTCTGGCTCTTGCCACAGAAGGAGCACTTGAGCAGGTCCCCGCTCTCTCCGATCCGCGCCACGTCTGGTTCCTCCCCTGCGAAGTGGTCCTCACCCTAACCCGGCGGACGGTCCGTGCCACGGACTTTCGTCCGCCGGGTCGGTGAGGCTGTCAGCTGTCGAGATCCTTCATCGTCCCCAGGATGTCGTCGATGATCCCGTACTCCTTGGCCTCCTCGGCCGTCAGGAACTTGTCGCGCTCGATGTCGCGGGAGACCGTCTCCACCGACTGACCGGTGTCGCGAGCCAGCATCCCCTCCATCTGGGAACGGATCCGCAGGATCTCCTTGGCCTGGATCTCCAGGTCCGAGGACTGCCCGTAGCTGCCCTCGGTGGCCGGCTGGTGGATCAGGATCCGGCTGTTGGGCAGGGCCAGGCGCTGCCCCTTGGCCCCGGCGGCCAGCAGCACCGCGGCCGCCGAGGCGGCCTGACCGAGGCACACGGTCTGCACCGGCGGCTTGATGTACTGCATGGTGTCGTAGATGGCGGTCAGCGCGGTGAAGGAGCCACCGGGCGAGTTGATGTACAGCTGGATCTGGCGGTCGGAGTCCATCGACTGCAGAGCGAGCAGCTGGGCCATCACCGCGTTCGCGACGTCGTCCATGATCGGCGTGCCGAGGAAGATGATCCGGTCCTCGAACAGCTTGGTGAACGGGTCGACCCGGCGGATGCCGTAGGACGTCCGCTCCTCCCACTGGGGGATGTAGTAGTTCATGTCCGGCGAGACCGGCGGGGTCGAGCCCCCGGAGGCGCTCATGCGGATGGCCTGGCTGATGTTCATGTCGCCGCCCCTCACTGGTTCGGGCCCTCGGAGCGCACCTGCGCGGCGCGCTCGTAGACCTGGTCGATGAAGCCGTACTCGAGCGCCTCCTCGGCGGTGAACCAGCGGTCGCGGTCGGAGTCGGCGTTGATCTGCTCCACGCTCTGGCCGGTGTGCTCGGCGATCAGCTCGGCCATGACGCGCTTGATGTGGAGGGACTGCTCGGCCTGGATCCGGATGTCGGAGGCGGTGCCGCCCAGACCACCGGAGGGCTGGTGCATCATGATCCGGCTGTGCGGCAGCGCGAAGCGCTTGCCCCGGGTGCCGGCGCTGAGCAGGAACTGCCCCATCGAGGCCGCCAGGCCCATGGCCACGGTGGCGACGTCGTTGGAGATCCACTGCATGGTGTCGAAGATCGCCATGCCGGAGTCGACCGAGCCGCCCGGGGAGTTGATGTAGAGCCAGATGTCCTTGTGCGGGTCCTCGGCGTTGAGCAGCAGCATCTGCGCGCAGATCGCGTTCGCGTTCTCGTCGCGCACCTCCGAGCCGAGGAAGATGATCCGGTTGGCCAGCAGCGACTGGTAGACGTTGTCGGTCATGCCGAAGTTGGCGCCGTTCGGACCGGCGGCGCGCAGAGGTTCGGCGCCGACCGCGCGGATGGGATCGTGCAGGGTCTCGTTCACGGGCTCGACGCTACCGTCCGCCCCGGACAGATCGGAGGCGACGGACGCGCTGTTCGCCCACAGCGCACCAGCCCCGGACCCAGAGCTCCGGCCGGTCGGGTCCGGGGACGCCGAGGGGCGACCGGTGGTGCACCGGTCGCCCCTCGGAACGTGCTGGACGGTCCGCGGACCGCCTCGTGGTGTCAGGCTCAGCGGGCCTCGGTCGACTCCTCGGCGGTCGCCTCGTCGGCCGGGGCGGCGTCCTCGGAGCCGGCGTCCTGGGCCTGCTCCTGCTCCGCGCCCGGCTCGCGGATCGAGCCGTCGTCGGCCAGGTTGGCCAGCTCGATCCGCTCGCCGGTGGTGTCGGTGACGGTGGCCTCGCTGACGATGAGCTCCAGCGCCTTGCCGCGGCGGATCTCGGTCATCCACTCCGGCAGGTGGTTGTGCTCCATCATGTGCTGCATCTCCTGCTCCGGGGAGCTGCCGCTCTGCTGGGCCCGGCGGAAGATGTACTGGGTGAGGTCGTCCTGCTCGACGCCGACCTCGCGCTCGTCGGCCACCTGGTCCAGCAGCAGCTGGGCCTTGAGGGCGTCTGCGGAGCGCTTCTCGACCTCGGCCCAGAACTCCTCGGGAGTCTCGGCCTCCTCGGCGTCCTCCGACTCCTTGAGGTACTGCTCGAGGTCCATCCCGGCCTGGGACAGCTGCTGCTCGATCTGCTGCTTGCGCGACTCGAGCTCGCTGGTGCGCAGACCCTCCGGCAGCTCGATGTCGAGCTCGCCGACCAGAGCCTCCAGGACGGCGTCGCGGGCCTTGGCGGCCTGCTCCAGGCGTGCCCCGTCGCCCATCCGCTTGACGACGTCGGCGCGCAGCTCCTCGGCGGTGTCGAACTCCGAGACCATCTGGGCGAAGTCGTCGTCGAGCTCGGGCAGCTCCTGCTCCTGCACCTTGACGACGGTGACGTGCACGTCGGCCTCGGTGCCGCGGGCGGCGCCGCCGACCAGGGTGGAGGTGAAGTCGGCGGACTCACCGGCCGACAGCCCGGTGATGGCCTCGTCCAGGCCGTCCAGCATGCCGCCGGCACCGACGCGGTAGGTGAGGCCGTCGGCGGTGGCGCCCTCGATCGGCTCGCCGTCACGGGTGGCTCGCAGGTCGATCGAGACGACGTCGCCCTCAGCGGCGGGACGCTCCACCTCGTTCAGGCTGGCGAACCGCTCACGCAGCTGCTGCAGCTGCTGCTCGACCGCCTCGGCCGGGACGTCCAGGGCGTCCACCTCGACCGAGACCGCGGAGAAGTCGGGCAGCTCGAACTTCGGCCGCACGTCCACCTCGGCGGTGAACTCGATCTTGTCGCCGTCCTCGAGCTTGGTGACCTCGACCTCGGGCTGGCCGAGCGGGTTGATCTCGGCCTCCTGCACGGCCTGGCCGTACAGCGCCGGCAGCGCGTCGTTGATGGCCTCCTGCAGCACCATCCCGCGGCCGAAGCGCTGGTCGATCACCATCGGCGGCACCTTGCCCTTGCGGAAGCCCGGGATGGTCACCTGGTCGGCGATCGACTTGTAGGCCTTGTCCAGGCTCGGCTTCAGGTCGGCGAAGGGGACCTCGACGGTGAGCTTGACCCGGTTCGGGCTCAGCTCCTCAACAGTGCTGGGCACAGATACTCCTCGTGGACGGTGCGCGGGCACGCCGAAAGCGGGCGCCCGCAAGTGCGCGGACCAGCCTACTGCCGCCACCGGGGCCCGGCCAATCCGTGCGAGCGCCCCGCACGGCCCTCAGGCTAGACTCACGCCCGTTCCCGTGTGGGAACTCCGGGGCGTGGCGTAGTGGCTAGCGCGCCTGCTTTGGGAGCAGGAGACCGCAGGTTCGAGTCCTGTCGCCCCGACACCCTGTGCCGCCGTCGCCGTTGCGGCGTGTCCGCCCTCCGGCGGCCCTCCCCTGCTGCACCGTGGGAGCAGGCCCGTCCCTGCGGGCGACCGCCGCGCCACCTCCGCACGGGTGAGCCGGACGCACGGTGATGCACAGCTGCCGGCCCCGGCCCGGCCAGCCCGACCGGGCCGGGGGCCGGCCGGCGGGCGTCGTTGCTTCGCGTGGTCGGCGGCGGTCGTCTACAGTGGCACCGCTGCCGCGGCAGCATCGCGGGTGTAGCTCAATGGTAGAGCCCCAGTCTTCCAAACTGGCTACGCGGGTTCGATTCCCGTCACCCGCTCCGAACACATGCAGTCGGGTGGGACGACCAACGCCCGGACACCGCCGGCTCTGGACGTCGAAGCCTCACCTACGGCCACACCCTCTGAGTTCTTCCTCACACCGCCCTCGACTCGACGCCGAGGATCCGATGACAGGCCTGAGAGATGACCGCGGCCCGGAGAGCGGGTTCTACGGACGGCACGATCTGCGCCATCTGGGGGACGAGAAGCCGCCGGACCGCGTAGTGCCGGCCCTGCGGTCTGCTGTTGAGGGCCCATTGCCGGCCCCCGATGGTCGCCTACTCGACGCAAGGGCCTTGTCAATATATTTGACGTGTGACAGGTTGGTTGGACCCACCCAGGAGAGACAACACGCCCTGAACCCCCAGGAGCAGTGATGCACCGCAAATTTCGTCGTGGCGTCGGAACTCTCTCGATCGCGGCGTTCATGTTAAGTGCCGGTATCGCGGGACCTGCAGTCGCAGACGGGAGTACCGACGAGATCGTGAAACGTGCCGAGTCCCGTTCTGGCGATAGAACCGCAGACGTCATCGCCGAGGCCCCGAAGCTCGGTGTCAGTGGTGACGCCGCCACGCTCGAGGTAGGGAGTCAAGACCTCGAAATATCCTTTGGGAGAGTGAGCGCACCCTCTGTCACCCGCGAGGGAGAGCACAGCACAGTCGACGGGGGCGACACCGATTACGTGGTCGACGCTCTGGACGAGTCGACAACCCGCTTCTCTGCGGTGATGAAGCATGGTGCCGCGAACCCATCTTGGACCCTCGCAGGAGACTTCGAGCTTCTGCCCATCGCTGATGGCCGCGTGTCAGTTCTCGACGCCGACGGCGAGGTGGTGCTCGGCATCGAGGCACCGTGGGCGGTGGATGCCGCTGGAGAAGCGATCCCGACTCGCTACGCAGTCGACGGTCGAACGCTCACGCAAGTCGTAGAGACCGATGCCTCCACGGAGTTCCCTGTGGTTGCGGACCCGACCTTCAAGGTGCTTCCCGGCTACGTGCGAGTGGGATTCAGCCGCTCCGAGAGCTTCAGCGCCGTGGGGTCCGTTGCAAGTTGCACTGCCCTCCTCTCGAAGTCGCCTCACCCGGTCGGTAAGGCGCTCGCCGTCGGGTGTGGCGCTCTCGCTGCCTACAGCGGGGCACAGCTCGCAGGCGGTAAGTGCCTGAGTATCAAGGTCGTCGGTGTGCCGCCGGCGATTACCTGGTGGCCGTCCTTCCCGCAGTGCTGAAATGGTGGTCAACGTGATTCTCATTGCTGTGGCCGGAGTAGTAGTCGGTGGCTTGAACGCGGCCCTGCCGAAAATCCCAGGTGTTCTGGTAGCCGTAGCGTTTGCAGGGGTGTGGCTCGGCTCCCTTGCTCTCGCGATGAGAGGCGGAGTGTCCGATGCCGAAGCGGCGTCGTTGGGCTACGGACTCCTTACAGGGGTCGTCGGCTTTTTCGTCGGATCGGTTCTTCTTCGTGCGGTGAAGAGTCGGATGACTTCGTCCGCGACGACCCGGTCGACCTGACAGCTGCCTCGTTGGCTCCAGTCCCGGCTGCGACGGCGGGGCTGGAGCCTGTCAGTTCTCCATGCGGACGCGAACCTCGTTGGAGCTCCCGCATCTAGCCCCGAGCGGTTGCGCGAAAGCGCTGCGGCGGGCCTGGGCGCTTGAGGACCCCTGATTGCGATCGAGCCCCTCAGGCGCCACCCGCTCCTAGCCCGCCCGTGCCGCCGGCTGCCCGTCGGCGTCGAGGCGGAAGACGGGCCAGCCGATCTCGGTTCGCCAGGCGTCGGGGTCCGCGGTGTCGCGGGGACCGACCAGGTAGGTCTCGTGCACCCGACCGGTGACCGCGAGCAGGTGCCGGCTGACCCACGTCCCGAGCCGGCCGTAGCTGACGTCGACGGTGTCGTGGTCACCGACGTGGGTGAGGACGGCCAGCTCCACCGCGGGCAGCACCCGCTCCCGCACCCGACCCCGCACACGGACCGGTCCGTCGACCGGCAGGTGGACCAGCGCGCGGCCGCGGCCGCCGGTGAACAGCGCGTCGTCGTAGAGCCCGCCGGGCGGCCCGGCGGGCTGGTCGACGACGGCGTCCAGCTCGGCCATCGCCCCGGCGTACCAGGCCGGCACGTCGTCGGCGTCGACGGTCGCCTCCACGGCGGCCACCCGGCGTGCGGGCACCGACCGCAGCTCCGCCGGCACCTCGCCCTCCTGCGGTTCGAGCAGGCGCTGCAACGAGGCGACGGCCGACCGGGTGCGCTCGAGCTGGTCCTGGAGGCGTCCGAGGTGGGCCGAGACCAGCGCGGAACGCACCTGCGGGTCGGGTGTGCGCAGCACCCGGTGCACGTCGGGCAGCGGGACGTCCAGCTCGCGCAGCCGGTGGATGATCTGCGCGACCGGGATCTGCTCCACGTCGTAGTAGCGGTAGCCGGAGCTCGGGTCGACCTCGGCCGGCTCCAGCAGACCGGCCTCGTGGTAGCGCCGGAGCGTCCGGACGCTGAGGTGGGTGTGCCGGGCGAAGTCACCGATGCTGAGCAGGGTCGTCACGACACCCACTCTGGACCCTCCCCCGGGGAGAGGGTCCAGCAGTTGACCCGCGCGCCGCGGGAGGGCCCACGGTGGGCGCAGCGACGTCGACCGACGACGTCCCCCGCCGTCCGGCCCGTCCGGCGACGCAGACGACAGGAGGAACCATGACGACAGCGAGCACGACCGGCGCCGACCAGCTGCCGGCGGTCGTCCGCCGCTACCTCGACGCCCACGACGGCGGCGACGGCGCGGGCGCCCTCTCCGCCTTCACCGAGCAGGCCGTGGTGGTCGACGAGCAGCGCACCCACCGCGGCTCCGAGGAGATCCGGGCCTGGCTGGAGGAGACCTCTGCGGCGTTCAGCTACACCGCCGAGCTGGTCGCGGTCGAGCGCACCGACGACCGGCACTGGACCGTCGTGCAGCACCTCACCGGCGACTTCCCCGGCGGGGAGGTCGACCTGCGCTACCGGTTCACCCTGGAGGCCGACCGCATCGCGGCGCTACCCATCGCGCCCTGAGCCAGCCGACGCACCCGTGCCGGACGAGAAGTGTCCGGTGCGGGTGTCAGGGTGGTGCTCCCGGCACGCAGCAGTGCCTCGAGGAAGGGAGCACCCCATGGCCCGCACCATCCAGGTCACCATCGACGCCGCCGACCCGCGCCGGCTCTCGATCTTCTGGCGCGACCTGCTCGGCTACGTCCACCCGGGCCCGCCCGGGGTCGAGCTGGCCGAGGGCGCGGATCCGCTCGCGGCCTGGGAGGAGTTCCTGGCCGCGGCCGGCGTCCCGGAGGAGCGCCGCAACTCCGCCTCGGCGCTGGAGGACCCCGACGGGGTCGGCCCGCGGCTGTTCTTCCAGCAGGTCCCGGAGGGCAAGGTGGCCAAGAACCGGCTGCACCTCGACGTCCGGACCGCCTCCGACCTCCGCGGTGAGGAGCGGATGGCTGCCCTCGAAGCCGAGTGCACCCGGCTGGTCGGGCTCGGCGCCACGCGGCTGCGGCGGCACGAGCCCGAGCCGCCGACGAGCCACGGCTTCATCGTCATGGCCGACCCCGAGGGCAACGAGTTCTGCCTCGACTGAGACCGTCCCTCCCGATCGCCGCCCGACCCGAGCCCGTCTGCGACCCGCGCGACGGCGGCGTCTTCCAGCCGACGGTCCCACCACCTGCGCCGGCTCCGGGAGGCCGGTCTGGTCGACTGCGAGCGGCGCGTCACCTGGGTGCACTGCGGGCCGCTGCCGGACGCCGTCCGCCTCGTGCGCGAGCTGCTGGCCGACGCGCCCGCGGCACCGGCCCGCTCACCTCTCTGGACGGCGGGCCCGGTCCGGCACCCACCCGGGCCGGAGCACCGCCCCGAACGGGCGGCCGTCAGACCCATCCCGTCGCCCAGTGCCGAACGCCGCCGCGAACGGGCGATCCTCAGGCCCACCCCCGGCCAGCGCCGAGGTCCGCTCCGGACGGGCGCTCCCCAGGTCCGCACTCCCCGTGACCGGGCCGGGCCCCGGCGGTGCCGGACGACGCCTCGCAGCGCAGACTCCCCGGGCGGCGGGCGCGGGGGTGCCCGGTGCCAGACTGGCGCGGGTGAGCCACGAGCAGAGCAGGCAGGTGCTGCTGGCCCGGCGCCCCGAGGGCTGGCCGGAGCACGACGACTTCGAACCGGTGACGCGTGACCTCCCGGAGCTCGGCGAGGGCGAGGTGCGGGTGGCCAACGAGTTCGTCTCGGTGGACCCGTACATGCGCGGGAAGATGGACGACCGCGAGTCCTACACCCCGCCCTACGCCCTCGGTGAGCCGCTCACCGGCGCTGCCGTCGGCCGGGTGGTCGCCTCCCGGCACCCGGAGCTGTCCGAAGGCACCCTGGTGCTGCACCAGCAGGGCTGGCGCGACGCCGCCCAGGGGCGTGGCGAGGAGTTCCGCGCCGTGCCCGAGGTGCCCGACGTGCCGACCTCGGCCTACCTCGGGGTGCTCGGCGGCACCGGGCTCACCGCCTACGTCGGCCTCCTGGACATCGCCCGGATGCAGCCCGGTGAGACGGTCTTCGTCTCCGCGGCCGCCGGTGCGGTCGGCAGCGTGGTCGGCCAGATCGCCCGGGTCAAGGGCGCGGGGCGGGTGGTGGGCTCGGCTGGCAGCCCGGAGAAGGTGCGCACGCTGACCGAGCGGTACGGGTTCGACGCCGGTTTCGACCACCACGACGGTCCGGCCGCCGACCGGCTGGCCGAGGTGGCCCCCGACGGCGTCGACGTCTACTTCGACAACGTCGGCGGCGAGCAGCTGGAGGCCGCGATCGGCGCCCTGAACCGCTACGGACGGGTGGCCTGCTGCGGGGCGATCAGCGCCTACAACGCGACCGAACCACCGCTCGGACCGCGCAACCTGGGACGCGTGGTGACCCACAGCCTCACCCTGCGGGGCTTCATCGTCAGCGACCACCTGGACCGGCAGCCGGACTTCCTCGAGGAGATGGGGCCCTGGCTGCGCGAGGGCCGGGTGCGGGCGGAGGAGACCGTGGTGGACGGGGTCGAGCACCTGGTCGACGCCTTCCTCGTCCTGCTCCGCGGCGCGAACACCGGGAAGATGGTCGTCCGGGTCGGCTGACCCCCGCCCGAGGGGCTGCCCGCTGTCGGTGCCCGGTGGCAGGCTGCTGCCATGGCGAAGGTCGAGCGGCCCGAGGTGCCGGTGTGGATGGTGCGGCGCATCGCCGCCATCCTCGAGCGGTTCCCCGGGTGCGAGCAGGAGGACGCCTGGACCGGCGTCCGCTGGTGCGTCGGGCAGGCCACGGTCGCGCACGTGTTCGGCGGGGAGGACCAGCTGTTCCGCGTCACCTTCCGCGCCCGCCCGGACGAGGTGGCGGCCCTGGAGCACATGGGCCCGCCCTACTTCCGCTCCGGCTGGGGCGGCGACGTCGTCGGGCTGGTGGTCGACGAGCACACCGACTTCGCGGAGCTGGCCGAGCTGCTCACCGACTCCTTCTGCGTGCAGGCACCCCGTCGGCTGGTGGAGCAGCTCGGTCTGCCCGAGCCCCGGGTGTAGACCGGCTGGGCCGGCGATGGGACCGCGGCGCCCGCCGCACGGTGCTGCGCCGGCCCGGTCCGGGAGCGTGGCCGCAGACCCACCGCCGGGTCCGGATCGACGACGATGCGGAGAGGCCATCGAACGCTACACCGAGCTGCAGGTGCGCTCGCTCACCGGCGCCGGGGCTGAGCAGGCCTCCCCGCACTGACCCGGACAGGTCAGCCCAGCGCGGCCAGGGCGTCGATCTCGACCAGCATCTCCTCCCGCGGCAGACCGACGAAGACGGTGGTGCGGCACGGCAGCACGCCGCTGCGGCAGTGCTCGGCCAGGAACGCCCCGTAGGCCTCGTTCATCGCCGCGAAGTGCGCGCGCTCGGTGAGGTAGACCCGCAGCGAGAGGACGTCGTCGAGGTCGGCCCCGCCGGCCAGCAGCACCGCGCGCACGTTCTGCAGCGTCCGGGTGGTCTGGGCGGCGACGTCACCGGGGAACAGGTACTCCCCGGTCGCCGGGTCCTGCGGTCCCTGCCCGGAGACCTGCAGCAGTCCGCCCTTGCGCACCCCCTGGGAGAACGTGAAGGCGGGAGCCGGGGCGTCGTCGGTGCGGATGGCGGTGCGGTCGGTCATCTGATCTCCTCGGTGTGACGGGCCACGCCCGGGTGGACGCAGCTGGAGCCGGAGCACGGGGCTACAGGGTCCAACGTAACGACTTGATGACCTCTGCTGCCGGCGGGTTTTCTTTTATTCGGACAGTATGCGAACTTATTCCTCGACGGCCGAGCGGATGTCCCATCCACCGCAGAGAAGGCCGTGGCCCCTGCGTCACGGTCCCGCATCGGTCTGACCAATGTCGCTCTGTGCATCCGGAGGTAACTCGCCGTGACCCATCGCTCCAGGCTCCTCGCCGCCGCCGCCCTCACCACCGTCGGTGGCCTGCTGCTCGTGGGCTGCAGCAGCCCCTCCAGCTCCTCCGACGGTGGCAGCAGCGGGGCCACCCCGCCGCTGACGGTCGACATGGCCTTCAGCGGCTCGGTGATCCAGAGCAACTTCAACCCGTTCCTCAGCTCGGCCACCCAGGGCACGCGCAACTACATGTTCCAGACGCTGATGAACACCGACATCATCAACGGCGGCGAGTTCACCCCGTGGCTGGCCAGCGGTTACGAGCTGTCCGAGGACGGGCGCACCCTGACGGTGCACGTCGAGCCGGAGGCCACCTGGTCCGACGGCACGCCGGTCACCGCCGAGGACGTCCGCTTCACCCTCCAGCTGGCCAAGGACAACCCGGCGCTGAACCAGCGCGGCGCCCAGTTCGAGACGGTCACCGCCGTCGACGACAAGACCGTCGAGTTCACCTTCGCCGAGCCCGGCTCCACCCTGCTCGCCGGCATCTTCGCCACCTACATCGTGCCGAAGGCGCAGTGGGAGGGCGTGGACGCGCAGACCTTCACCAACGACCAGCCGGTGGTCAGCGGGCCCTACGAGCTCGGCCGCTTCAGCCCCCAGCAGGTCACCCTCTCCCTGCGCGAGGACTACTGGCGCACCTCCGACATCCAGGTCGAGACGATCAACATGCCGATCATCAACTCCTCGACCCTGGTCTCCCAGCTCGAGCGCGGCCAGGTCGACGTCTCCGGCGCGGCCATCCCCAACCTCATCGACGGCTACGTCAGCACCTCCGACCAGCACGGCTACTTCTACCCGACCTACGGCGGGCTGTACCTCGTGTTCAACCACGACGTGCCCGCGCTGCAGGACGTCCGCGTCCGGCGCGCGGTGATGCTGGCGATGGACAAGCCGCAGCAGATCGAGCTGGTCACCCAGGTCGGTGCCCAGCCGATCAGCCAGACCGGGCTGGACGCCACCACCCTGTCGGACTGGCTCGACCCGCAGTACACCGAGCCGGTCGAGCGCGACCTCGAGGGCGCGCGCGCCGAGCTGGAGCAGGCCGGCTACACCTTCGACGCCGACGGCCGGGCGATCGGCCCCGACGGAGCGCCGCTCACCCTCAGCTACGGCGAGGTCGGCGACTTCGCCGACTCCGTGCAGCGGGCCCGGATCATCTCCCAGCAGCTCGCCGAGATCGGGATCACCGTCGACGTGGAGACCGCGGCCAGCAGCACCTACAGCTCCGAGCGCGCCAACGGCGGCTACGACCTGGTGGGCTACGGGTTCGCCTACGGCAACACCCCGTACGTGTTCTACAACTCGATGCTCAACAGCTCGCTGGCCGGCGGCGAGGACGGCAGCCCCAGCAGCTACGCCAACTACGGGCGCTGGCGCGACGAGGAGACCGACGCCGCGCTGGACCGCTTCGCCGCGGCCTCGGCGGTCGAGGAGCAGCGCGAGGCCGGCTACGAGCTGCAGCGGATCGTCACCGAGGAGGTGCCGTTCGTGACGCTGTCCAACATCACCGCAGGCTGCGCCTACACCACCGCCAACTGGACCGGCTTCCCCAGCGAGGACGACCCCTACGGCGTCTGCGCCCCGTGGTTCGCCGGCAGCTCGGTGGAGGACATGCTGGCCAAGCTCGAGCCCGCCGGCTCGTGAGCGCCACCACCGGCGTCGCCCCCGTCTCGACCGCCGGCCGGCGGTCCGGGGCGCGGGGCGGCGCGCTGCGGGTGATCGCCCGGCGCTGCCTGTTCTACCTCGGCACGGCCTGGGCCGCGATCACGCTGAACTTCCTCATCCCGCGGGTGATGCCCGGCGATCCGGCCTCGGTGATCATCACCCAGCTGGCCCAGCGCCAGCCGATCACCCCCGAGACCGAGCAGGCGATCCGCGCGCTCTTCGGCCAGCCGGAGGGCAACATCGCCCAGCAGTACGTCGACTACCTCGGCGAGCTGTCGCAGGGCAACCTCGGGCTGTCGACCACCTACTACCCCCAGCCGGTGTGGGAGGTGATCTCCACCGGGCTGCCCTGGACGCTGACCCTGGTGGGCGTCACCACGGTGATCGCCTTCCTGCTCGGCACCGGGCTCGGGATCCTGTCCGGCTCCCGGCCGGGACGGCTGGCGGACTCGGTGATGGCGCCGCTGGCCACCCTGCTCGGCTCGATGCCCTACTTCTGGGTGGGCACCCTGGCCCTGCTGGCGTTCTCGGTGACGGTGCCGTGGTTCCCGTCGCAGAACGGGGCCGACCTGTCGCTCGACCCGGGCTTCTCGCTGGAGTTCATCGCCAGCGCGATCCACCACGCGGTGCTCCCTGCGCTGACGATCATCGTCTCCTCGATCGGCGGCTGGTTCCTCGGGATGCGGAACATGATGATCACCACCATCGCCGAGGACTACGTGCAGCTGGCCGAGGCCAAGGGGCTCTCACGGTGGCGGGTGATGATGAGCTACGCCGCCCGCAACGCGATGCTGCCCCAGGTCGCCGGGCTGGCGATCTCGCTGGGCTCGGTGGTCGGCGGCTCGCTGCTGGCCGAGGCCGTCTTCGCCTACCCCGGCGTCGGCTACCTCTTCTACCAGGCGGTGGTCAGCCTCGACTACCCGCTGATGCAGGCGCTGTTCCTCACCATCTCGCTGTCGGTGCTCGCGGCCAACTTCGTGGCCGACTCGATCTACGTGCTGCTCGACCCGCGCACCAGGGAGGCCTGATGACCGCGACCACCCCGGCGACCGCGCCGGCGACCACCGCCCAGCCGCGCCGCTTCCGGCTCCGGCTGACCCGCAACCGCAAGGCCCGCGCCGGCCTGCTGATCCTGGCCGTCTACGCCTTCGTGGCGATCTTCGGCCCGACCCTGGTCACCCACCTGCTGGGGCAGTCCCCCACCGCCTTCACCGGCCAGGTGCTGGCCCCGCCCTCGGCCGAGCACTGGCTGGGCACCAACCAGGACGGCGTGGACGTCTTCGCCCAGCTGATCTGGGGCACCCGCTCCTCGCTGCTGGTCGGGCTGATCGCCGCCTCCACCTCCACCGTGCTGGCCGTCCTGGTCGGGCTGGTCGGCGGCTACTACGGCGGCGTCCTCGACCAGGTGCTGGGGGCGGTGACCAACGTGTTCCTGGTGCTGCCGGGCCTGCCGCTGGTCATCGTGCTGGCCGGCTACCTGCAGGGCCGCGGCGGGTCGATCGCGGTGGCGATCGTCATCGGCGTCACCGGCTGGGCCTGGGGCGCACGCTCCAAACGGATCCAGACCGTGTCGCTGCGCAACCGCGACTTCGTCACCAACGCCAAGCTGATGGGTGAACGGGACGCCCGGGTGATGGGTGCGGAGATCCTGCCCAACCTGCTGCCGGTGATCTCCTCCACGCTGATGCTGGCGGTGGTCACCTCGATCCTGGCCGTCTCCGGTCTGGAGTTCCTCGGCATCGGCGACGTCAACACCGTCAGCTGGGGCAGCATGCTGCGCCAGGCCCAGGAGCGCCAGGCCCTGTTCTCCGGCGCCTGGTGGTGGTTCGTGCCCCCGGGTGCGGCGATCACCCTGCTCGGCGCGGCCGCCGGACTGGTCAACTTCGGCGTCGACGAGATCACCAACCCGCGGCTCCGGGTGCCCCGTGCGCCGCGCGTGAAGGGAGGACGGGCATGAGCCCCACCACCGCCCCGGCCGCCGCGGGCACCGCCACCACCGAGGCCCCCGTGCTGCTGGACGTCCGCGGGCTGCGGGTCGACTACGGCCAGCCGGGTGACCCGCTGCTGGCCGTCCGCGACGTCGACCTGCAGATCCGCCGCGGTGAGGTGCTCGGCATCGCCGGGGAGAGCGGCAGCGGCAAGACCACCCTCATCACCGCGCTGCTGCGGCTGCAGCGCCCGCCGGCCCGCACCACCGCCGGCACCGCGCTGCTGCACCCGCGGCCCGGGCAGGACGGCCCTCCGGTCGACCTGCTCACCGCGTCCCGGCGCGAGCTGCGCGCGCTGCGCTGGGAACGGCTGTCGGTGGTCTTCCAGAGCGCCATGAACGCGCTCAACCCGGTGCACCGGCTGGAGAGCCAGTTCATCGACACCCTGGCCGCGCACCGGCGGATGTCGCGCGCCGACGCCCGGGCCCACGCCTCACACCTGCTCGAGCTGGTCGGCATCCCGGCCTCCCGGGCCCGCTCCTACCCCCACGAGCTGTCGGGCGGGATGCGCCAGCGCGCCACCATCGCGCTCGCCCTGGCCTGCGAGCCCGACCTGGTGGTGATGGACGAGCCCACCACCGCCGTCGACGTCGTGATGCAGCGCCAGATCCTGGCCCAGGTGCAGCGGCTGCAGGCCGAGTTCGGCTTCGCGATCGTCTTCATCACCCACGACTTCTCGCTGCTGCTCGAGATCGCCGACCGGCTGGCGATCATGTACGGCGGCCGGATCGTCGAGACCGGCACCCCGGCCGAGCTGCAGGGCGACCCGCGGCACCACTACACCGCCGGTCTGCGCGACAGCTTCCCGCCGCTGCGGGGGCCGCTGGTCCCGCTGCGCGGCATCCCCGGCTCGCCGCCGGACCTGCGCACCGCCGGCATCGCCTGCAGCTTCGCCGACCGCTGCGCCGGCGCCCAGGAGGACTGCCGCAGCACCGTCCCGCCGCTGTTCGTCGAGGGCAGCCGGGCCCACGCCTGCCTGCACCCCGTCGGCACCCCCGCTCCCAGCTCCCCCGGAGGACGACCGTGACCAGCCCCACCGACGAGCGCCCCACCGACGAGCGCCCCACCGCCGAGGGCTCTGCCGGCCGCCCCGTCCCGGCCCGTCGGGCCGACGACCGCCCGGTGCTCGCCGCCCGCGACGTCACCGTGCACTTCCCCACCAAGGGCGGCGCGGTGCACGCCCTGGACGGGGTCAGCCTGGCCCTGCACCGGGGCCGCACCCACGCGGTGGTCGGCGAGAGCGGCAGCGGCAAGTCGACGCTGGCCCGCACCCTGGCCCTGGTGCAGCAGCCGACCGCCGGCACCGTGGAGCTGCACGGTGCCCCGGTGGAGGCCGCGCGCCGGCGCCGGCAGCGCCGCGAGTTCGCCGCCACCGTGCAGCTGGTGCTGCAGGACCCGTTCAGCTCGCTCAACCCGCTGCACCCGGTGCGCTACCTGCTCAGCCGGCCGCTGCTGCTGCACCGGCCGCCGATGCCGGCCGAGCAGCTGGAGACCGAGATGCTGCAGCTGCTGGAGCGGGTGGCGCTGGTGCCGGCCCGCCGCTTCCTGGACGCCCGCCCGCACGAGCTCTCCGGCGGGCAGCGCCAGCGGGTGGCGATCGCCCGCGCCCTGGCCGTCCGGCCCGAGGTGATCCTCGGCGACGAGCTGATCAGCATGCTCGACGTGTCGCTGCGGCTGGAGGTGCTCAACCTGCTCGCCACCCTGCGTGACGAGGAGGGGCTGGCGATGCTCTACATCACCCACGACATCGCCACCGCGCGCTACTTCGCCGACGAGATCACCGTCCTCTACGCCGGTGAGGTGGTCGAGACCGGCTCCAGCGAGGACGTCACCCAGACCCCGGCGCACCCCTACACCCGGCTGCTGGTCGAGTCCTCCCCCGACCCCTCGCCGGAGTCGCTGGCGGCCGGTCCGGCCGGGGACGGGGAGCGTCCGCGGGCCGACGCGGTGGCCGCCGAGCCGCCGGACCTCATCTCCCCGCCGTCGGGCTGCCGCTTCCACCCGCGGTGCCCGTTGGCGCGTCCCCGCTGTGCCGAGGCCTCCCCGCCCTCGGTTGAGGTCCACGATGGTCACCGGGCCCGCTGCTGGGCACTGACCGACGACGAGCAGTACCAGCGCGGGTCCGTCGCCTGACCCCGTCAGGCCGCTCCCTCGACGACCCGAGACACCGGAGGCCCGGATGACCAGCCCGTCCCCCCACCGCGACCTGCTGCCCAGCGCGGTGGTCGACGACCTCGCCCGCCAGCTCGCCGAGGTGGCCGGCGAGGCCGTCGCCACCGTCTTCGCCCGCGCCCTGCGCGAGACGGTGGAGCGCACCCTCACCCGCCACGAGGACGGCACGGCCTTCGTCGTCACCGGCGACATCCCGGCGATGTGGCTGCGCGACTCCACCGCCCAGTGGCAGCCCTACCTGCTGCTGCTGGACGAGGCGCCGGAGCTGGCCGGGGTGCTCGCGGAGGTGCTGCGCCGGCAGTTCGCCGCGATCCGCCACGACCCCTACGCCAACGCGTTCAACGACGGGCCCACCGGTGCGGCCTGGGACACCGCCGACAACCACCCCGACCCCCGGCTGTGGGAGCGCAAGTACGAGGTGGACTCGCTGGCCTTCCCGGTGCTGCTGGCCCACCGCTGGTGGCGGGCCACCGGGTCGACCGCGGTCTTCGACGACGGCGTCCTGCTCGGGCTGCGCCGGGTGGTGCAGCTGTGGCGGCGCGAGCAGCGGCACGAGGCGCTGTCGACCTACCGGTTCCGCCGGCCCAGCCGGCTGGCGAGCGAGACCCTGGCCCGTCACGGCCTCGGCGGACCGGTCGCGGTGACCGGGATGACCTGGTCGGGGTTCCGGCCCAGCGACGACGCCTGCGCGTTCGGCTACAACGTGCCGGCCAACCTCTTCGCCGCCCGCAGCCTGGACCGGGTGGCCGAGATCGCCGCGGCCGTCTACGGCGACGACGCGCTGGCCGCGGAGGCCACCGCGCTCGCCGCGGAGCTGCGGGACGGGGTGGAGCGCCACGGCGTGGTCCAGCACGAGCGGCACGGCCGGGTGTGGGCCTACGAGGTCGACGGCCTGGGCGGCACCCTGCTGGCCGACGACGCCAATCTGCCCAGCCTGCTCTCGCTGCCGCTGCTGGGCGTCTGCGCCGCCGACGACGAGCGCTACCTCGCCACCCGGGCGCTGGTGCTCAGCCCCGACAACCCCTGGTACCACGCCGGCTCGGCCGCCGCCGGGATCGGCAGCCCGCACACCCCCGACCGCTACGTCTGGCCGATCGCGCTGGCCGTGGAGGGGCTCACCAGCACCGACCCGGACCGACCGCTGGAGCTGCTGCGGCTGCTGGCGGTCACCGACGGCGGCACCGGCTACCTGCACGAGGGTTTCGACGTCGACGACCCCACCCGCTGGACCCGGGAGTGGTTCTCCTGGGCCGACTCCGCCTTCTGCGAGCTGGCGCTGGCCGTGCTGGGACGCCGGGTCACCGACCTCGACGCCCCGTCCGCCACCGCCGCCCCGGCGCCCGCCGCGACCACCCGCCCGGTGCGCCGGCGCGACCTCGGGGCCACCGCGGACTGGACCGTCCGGCCGGTCGACGGCGAGGCCGGGCTGGCCGCGATGCCGGCCGACGTCGTGCGTCCCGACGCGCTGCCCGGTGAGCTGCCGGCCACCGTCCCCGGAGCGGTGCACCTCGACCTGATGGCGGCCGGCGAGCTGGTCGACCCGCTGGTCGGGCTGAACGAGGCGCGGGTGCAGTGGGTCGGACGGCTGGACTGGGAGTACCGGGCCACCGTCGAGGTGGGCGCGCACGAGCTGGACGAGCCGGCGTCCCTGGTCTTCGAGGGTCTGGACACCGTCGCCACCGTGCACCTCAACGGCACCCGCGTGCACGCGAGTGAGAACATGCACCGCTCCTGGCGGGTCGACGTCACCGGGGTGCTGCGGCCCGGCGCGAACGAGCTCACCGTCCGCTTCGACTCCGCCCTGGTGCACGCCGAGGAGCTGCAGCGCACCCGCGGCGCCTGGCCCAACGACTACCCCCACCCCTACAACCAGATCCGCAAGCACGCCTCCTCCTTCGGCTGGGACTGGGGGCCGACGCTGGTCGGGGCCGGGCTGTGGCGTCCGGTCAGCCTGGAGGTGGTGCCGACCGCGGCGCTGACCGGGCTGCAGGTGCGCACCGAGGTGCCCGCGCCCGCCGCCGGGGAGAAGCCGACCACCGCCGACGCCACCGTGCACGTGGTCGCCGACGTCGTCGTCGCCACGGACGCCGCCGCCGAGCTGGTGGTCCGCGGACCGGGCGGCGCCGTGCAGCGCGTCCCCGTGCCCACCGGGTCGGGGTCGCAGACGGTGCGCGCCGACCTGGCGGTGGCCGACGTCGAGTTGTGGTTCCCCACCGGCTACGGCCCCGCCACCCTGCACGACGTGGACGTCGACCTCGTCGTCGACGGCCGTGTGGTCGACACCCGGCACCGCCGCACCGGCTTCCGCTCGATCGTCCTCGACACCGCCCGCGACCGCCACGGCCGGGCCTGCACGCTGGTGGTCAACGGGCGGCCCGTGTTCGCCAAGGGGTTCAACTGGATCCCCGACGACCCGTTCCCCACCCGCACCACCGCCGCGGACCACGTCGCCCGGCTGGAGCAGGCGCAGGCCGCCGGGGCCAACCTGGTCCGGGTCTGGGGCGGCGGCCTGTTCGAGGACGAGACCTTCTACCGCTGCGCCGACGAGCGCGGGCTGCTGGTCTGGCAGGACTTCCTGCTCGCCTGCGCCGGCTACCCCGAGGAGGAGCCGCTGCGCTCGGAGGTCGAGGCCGAGGCCCGCGAGGCCGTCCGCCGGCTCTCGGCCCACCCGAGCGTGGTGCTGTGGAACGGCGGCAACGAGAACCTGCTCGGCCACAGCGACTGGGGCTGGCCGCAGAAGCTGGACGGGCGCCCCTGGGGCGAGGCGTACGCCCGCGAGCTGTTCCCGGCCGTGGTCGCCGAGCTCGACCCGGGCACGCCGTACCTGGTCAACAGCCCGCACTCCTCCGACGAGGTGACGCCGAACTTCCCCGGCGAGGGCACCACCCACCAGTGGGACACCTGGAACCGCCTGGATCACCGCCACTACCGCGACGCCGTCCCCCGCTTCGCCGCCGAGTACGGCTGGCAGGCCCCGGCGACGCTGCCCACCCTGCGCGCCGCGCTGGGTGCGGACGCGCTGCGCTGGGACTCCCCGGAGTTCCTGGCCCACCAGAAGCAGACCGGCGGCGGGCAGCGGCTGGTCGACCGGCTGGCCGGGCACGTCGCCGACCTCGACCGGCTGCTCGCACCGGAGGCGTTCGCCGACTTCCACCTGGCCACCTCGCTCAACCAGGCCGAGGCGCTGCGGACCGCGATCGAGCACCTGCGCTCGTGGTGGCCGCGGTGCGCCGGCAGCGTGGTCTGGCAGCTCAACGACTGCTGGCCGGTGACCTCCTGGGCGGTGGTGGACGGCCACGGCGTCCCCAAGCTGGGCTGGTACGCCGCCCGCGCGGCCCACGCCGACCGGCTGGTCACCGTGCAGCCCCGCGAGGACGGGCTGTCGCTGGTGCTGGTCAACGACACCGACGAGCCGTGGACGGCCGAGGCGGTGGTGCGCCGCTGCGACCTCGACGGCACCGAGCGGGCCCGCACCACCGTCCCCGCCGAGGTGGCGCCGCGCTCGACCAGCACGCACCTGCTGCCGGTCGCCGTCAGCGCGCCCTGGCACCAGCGCCGGGAGCTGTTGGTGGCCGAGGTGGCGGGGCTGCCCGGCGGGGCGGCGTCGCGCAGCGTGTGGCGGTTCGCCGACCGGGGACGGCTCGAGCTGGCCCCCGGCCGACGCACTGCCGAGCTGCTGCCGGCCGAGGCCGACGGGCTGGTCCGGGTGCGGGTGCGGGCCGAGGAGACCTGCCTCGACCTCGCGCTGCTGACCGAGCTGGTCGACCCCGCCGCCCGTGCTGACACCGCCCTGGTCACGCTGCTGCCCGGTGAGGAGCACGTCTTCGCCGTCGAGGGGCTGACCGGCGCCGAGCCGGACCGGCTGTCCCGGCTGCTCGACCCCGACGTGCTGCGCTGCGCCAACGAGGTGGCCCGGGCGTGAACGATCCCACGACGACCGCCGCCGGCATCGACGCGGCGGTCGAGGCGGTGCTGGACCGCCTCGACACCCGGCAGCGGATCGGCCAGCTGAACCAGCGGCTCTTCGGCTGGCACTGCGTGCGCCGCACCGGCCCGGCCCGCGCCCCGCGCTACGAGCTGACCGACACCTTCGCCGAGGAGGTGGCGCGCTGGGACGGGCTCGGCGCGCTGTACGGGCTGTTCCGCGCCGACGCCTGGTCCGGGCGCACCTGGGACGACGGGATCCTGCCCGAGCACGCCGCCGAGGTGGCCGGGCAGGTGGTCGACGCCGTCCGCGCCGCCTCCCCCACCGGCACCGGCCCGCTGCTGGTGGAGGAGGCCCCGCACGGCCACCAGGCCCTCGGCGGGACGCTGCTGCCGACCAACCTCGCCCTGGCCGCCGGCTGGGACCCGGGGCTGGTCGAGGAGTGCGCGGCCGCGGTGGCGCGCGAGCTGCGCTCGGCCGGCGTCCACATCGCCCTGGTCTCTGCGCTCGACCTGCTGCGCGACCCCCGCTGGGGGCGCTCGGAGGAGTGCTTCGGGGAGAGCCCGCTGCTGGCCGCCGAGCTCACCGCCGCAGTGGTCCGCGGCATGCAGGGGCCGGACCGGGAGCGGGTCGCCGACGGCACCGGGCTGGCGGTGGTGCTCAAGCACCTGGCCGGCCAGGGCGAGGGCACCGGCGGACGCAACGGCCACCCCGCGGTGATCGGCCCGTACGACCTGGCCGAGATCCACCTGCCCCCGGTCGAGGCCGGGGTGGCGGCCGGGGCGCTGGGGATGATGGCGGCCTACAACGACATCGACGGCGTCCCCTGCTGCGCCAACCCCGAGCTGCTCACCACCCTGCTCCGCGACCGCTGGGGGTTCGACGGGGTGGTGATGGCCGACGGCCACGCCGTGGACCGGCTGGTGACGATGACCGGCTCCGAACCCGCCGCCGCCGCGCTGTCCCTGGCCAGCGGCGTCGACCTCAGCCTCTGGGACCGCTCCTACGCCCGGCTGGAGGAGGCCGTCGAGCAGGACCCCACCCTGCTCGCCGCCGTCGAGACCGCCTGCCGGCGGGTGCTCCGGCTCAAGGCCCGGCTCGGGCTGCTGGACGGCGCCGGGCACCTCCGGCCGACCCGGGACGACCGCGCCACCGTCCGGCTCTCCCGCCGCGCCGCCGACCGGGCGCTGGTGCTGCTCGACGACGACCCCGCACGCCCGCTGCGCGGCCTGCCCGACGACCTCGCCGCCGGCGGCCGGCTGGTCGTCACCGGCGCGCACGCCGACCTCACCACCTCCCTGCTCGGCGACTACGTGCCCCCGCTGCCCGAGGGCACCGACGGCTCGGTGCTGGCCGGCCTGCGCGAACGGCTGGGCGACCGGGTCGAGCACCTGCCGCCCCGCCCGGACGCCGACGACCTGCTCGACCCGGCCGTGCTGGCCGGGCTGGGCCCGCAGGACACCGTGGTCGCGGTGGTCGGCGGCACCAGCCACCGCAGCACCGGCACCGGGTTCGCCGACAACGGCGCCCTGCAGCGGACCGCCGGGGGGCTGGCGCCGGAGCTGCTGCCCACCGCCGGCGAGGGCGTGGACCGGGCCGACCTCGCGCTCCCCGGACGCCAGGAGGAGCTGCTGGAGACCCTGGCCGGCACCGCCGCCCGGGTGGTCGCGGTGGTCGTCTGCGGACGTCCGCACGCCCTCGACCGGGTGGTCGCGGCCGCCGGCAGCACGCTGGTCGCCTTCTACCCCGGCCCCGAGGGCGGACGGACCGTGGCCGCCACCCTGCTGGGCGACCAGCCGCCGACCGGACGGCTGCCCGCCACCTTCCCCCGCGCCGGGGCGGTGCTGCCGGTCCACGACGACGACCGGCTGCCCGCCGAGGGCGTCTACACCGACGTCCCCGACCCGGTGCTCGCCGGGCTCGGCACCGCCTGCGTGCCGTTCCCGCTCACCCGTCGGGGCCTGAGCGCCGAGCTGGACGAGGACGGCGCAGGCGTCCGCGTCCGCGGCACCGTGCACAACCCGCACCCGCTCGAGGTGGAGGACGTGCTGCAGCTCTTCGCCACCCGCCGCGGCGGCCCGCGCTGGCCGCGACGGGCCGAGCTGGTGGCCTTCACCCGGGTCCGGGTGCCGGCGGGTGCCGAGACCGCGGTCGAGCTGCGGGTGCCGGCCCGGCGGGTGCTGCCCGACGGGCCGGGCGAGACCGCGCTGTGGTGGTGCCCGCCCGGCGGTGGCTCGCGCCGCCCCGACGACCCGGCCGATGTCGTCACCCTGGCCCGTCCCGCCCGCTGACCCGACCTGCCCGACCACTCCTGCGAGGAGCACCATGACCGACCTCTCCCCCGCCCCTGACCCCTCCCCCGCCCCCTGCCCCGCCTCGGACATCGCCCTGCCCAGCGGCGCCAACGCCGAGGCCAGCGTCCCCGACTGGTTCACCGAGGCCCGCTTCGGCATGTTCATCCACTGGGGCGTCTACGCCCTGGCCGCCCGCCACGAGTGGGTGATGACGCGGGAGGAGATGGACGCCGCCACCTACCAGCGCTACCTCGACCACTTCGAGGCCGACCGCTACGACCCGCGCGACTGGGCCCGGCGCGCCCGCGAGGCCGGGATGCGCTACGTCGTCATCACCGCCAAGCACCACGACGGCTTCTGCCTGTGGGACAGCGACCTCACCGACTGGTCGGTCGCCTCCACCCCGCACGGCCGCGACCTGCTCGGTCCCTTCGTCGAGGCCTGCCGCGCCGAGGGGCTGCGGATCGGCTTCTACTACTCCCTGCTGGACTGGCACCACCCCGACTTCACCGTCGACGGCCTGCACCCGCTGCGCAACGGCGACGTGGAGACCCTCAACGCCGGCCGCGACCTCACCCGCTACCGGGAGTACCTGCACGGCCATGTGCGTGAGCTGCTCACCCGCTACGCGCCCGTCTCCTACCTCTTCTTCGACTTCTCCTACAGCGACGACGACCACAAGCGCGACGTGTTCAACGGCAAGGGCGCGGCGGAGTGGGGTAGCGAGGAGCTGCTGGCGATGTGCCGGGAGCTGCAGCCCGACATCATCGTCAACGACCGCCTGGACGTCCCCGGCGACCTGGTCAGCCCCGAGCAGTACCAGCCGCTCGGCCCGATGACGGTGGCCGGCCGCCCGGTGCCCTGGGAGGCCTGCCAGACCCTCAACGGCAGCTGGGGCTACGACCGCGACGAGCTGCACCACAAGAGCCCGGAGCTGCTGGTGCGGATGCTGGTGGACGGGGTGTCCAACGGCGGCAACCTGCTGCTCAACGTGGCCCCCGACGGGCGCGGCGCGCTGCCGCCGGTGGTGCGGGACACCCTGGCCGGGATCGGGGAGTGGATGGAGCTGCACGAGCGCTCGGTCCGCGGTGCGGGACCGGTGACGCTGCCCGTGGACGTCCTCGGCCCCTCCGACGTCCGGCTCACCCAGCGCGGTGACCGGCTCTACCTGCACCTGTTCGCCTGGCCGATGCGCCACGTCCACCTCGGCGGCCTGGGCGGGCGGGTCGCCTACGCCCAGCTGCTGCACGACGGCTCGGAGATCCGCTGGACCGAGGCCGACCCGACGGTGCGCGCCTACGGCAGCGGGATGGGCGGCCTGCCCGCCGGCGCGGTCACCTTCGAGCTGCCGGTGCTGCGCCCCGACGTCCTGGTGCCGGTGGTGGAGATCTTCCTTCGGGAGCAGGGATGAGCACCGCCGGTGCCGACCCGGTCGACGTCGTCGAGCTGACCCGGCTGCTGGTCCACACCCCCAGCCCGAACCTGCCCGGGGACGAGCGGGCGGTGGCCGGGGTGGTCGGTGAGGTGCTCACCACCCTGGGGCTGCCCGCCCCGACGGTGCTGGCGGCCCGGCCGGAGCGGCCCAACCTGGTGCTGACCCTCGACCTCGGGCCCGGCGGGTCGCACCTGGTGCTCTCGGGCCACCTCGACACCAAACCGGTCGGCGACGGCCGCTGGAGCGTCGACCCGTGGGCCGCCGAGGTCGACGGCGACCGGCTGGTGGGGCTGGGCGCGGCCGACATGAAAGGGCGGGTTGGCCGCGGTGCTCGTCGCCGCCGGCCGGGTCGCCGCCACCGCCCGGACCGGACGGCTGTCGCTGGTGCTGACCGCTGACGAGGAGAACTCCTCCACCCTGGGCGCCCACCACATCGCGCCGCTGCTCGACCTCGAGCCGGACGGGGTGGTGATCGCCGAGCCCGGCGGGATCGAGACCGACTTCGACCGGCTGCACCTGGTGAGCCGCGGCCTGGCCCGCACCCTGCTCACCGTCCGCGCCGACCAGGGCCACTCCAGCCTCTCCGGCGAGGCCGGGCTGCGCAACGCCGGGCTCGAGCTGGCCGCCGCGCTCCTCGCCCAGCGCGACGCCGACGTCGCGACCCCCGCCGACGAGGACGGCCTGGTCGGCTGGCAGACGACCACCAACCCGGCGCTGCGGCTGGAGGGCGGGCTCGGCTACGGCGTGCTGCCCGGTCTGGTGCGGGCCTGGACCGAGGTGCGCACGCTGCCCGGCGCCGACCGCGAGCAGGTGCTGGACGCGCTCACCGCCGCCGCCCGGCAGGGGGCCGGCGCGGACGCCGACCTCGCTGTCGAGTACGACGCGGCCCCGCACGACTGGCTGCCCGCCACCCGCGTCCCCCGCTCCTCACCGCTGGCCACCGCAGCCGCCGACGCGCTGGAGCGGGTGCTCGGCACCCGTCCGCCGGCCTCGGTCTTCCCCGGCACCACCGACGCCACCTGGTTCGCCGCCGCCCGCGGCTGGTCGGTGCTGCCGGCCCTCGGGCCGGGGCTGCTGCGCCGGGCGCACCGCGCCGACGAGGAGGTCTCGGTGCAGGCGGTGCGCGCCGCCGCCGACCTCTACACCGAGCTCGCCACCGCCTTCTGCTCCGGGCCCGCCCCGTCGGCCGGCCCGGTCGGGCCGACGTGAGCTGCCGCGGGCCGGCGTCCGGCGCGGGAGCCGGGTCAGCTGAACCCGAGCACGGCCTCGATCACGCGGGCCGTCGCCCCCTGCAGGGCCCCGGACGTCCCGAGCTCGGCCAGCCGGACCTCGACCGCGCGCCCGCCGACCGGCGGGCAGCGCTCGGCCACCGCCTCGGCGACCGCCTCGACCAGGTCACCGGCCAGCAGCTCCGGCGGGCCGGCCAGCAGCACCTGCTCGAGGTCGACCGCGGCCACGGTGGGGGCGAGCACCCCGGCGAGCAGCTGCCCCGCCCGGCGCAGCCGCTCCCGGCGCCCCTGGGCGTCCTGGCCGGCGACGGCCGCCTCCAGGTGCGGCTGGGAGAGCACGGTGCTCAGGCAGCCGCGTCGTCCGCAGTGGCACACCTCGCCGTCGGGGTCGACCTGCAGGTGGCTGATCTCGCCCGAGGCGCTGCGGTGACCGCGCACCAGCCGGCCCTCGAGGACCAGCCCGGCGCCGATGCCGACCCCGACCGACAGCAGCAGGAACCCTGCCGCCGAGGCCGACCCGTAGGTGTACTCGGCGAGCGCGAGGGCGTCGGCGTCGTTGACCACCTGCACCGGCGTGCCCAGTGCCCGGCCGAGGGTCTCGGCCAGGGGCACGTCGGTCCAGGACAGCTGCAGCGCCTCCAGCACCCGGCCGCCGGGGTCGACGATGCCGGGCACGGCGACCCCGATCCCGAGGACACGGCGCGGCGAGGCCTCGATCGCCTGCCGGCACATCTGCTCCAGCGCGGTGACCGCGGCCGAGGAGCGCAGCCCGGCGAAGTCCGACCACACCTCCTGCACCACGACGCCGTCCAGGTCGAGCACCGCCAGCCGCACCCGCGACAGCGAGCGCAGGTCGACCGCGACCACGTGGTGCTCGCTGCTGAGCAGCCCGACCAGGGTGCCGGGCTTGCCGACCCCGCCGGTGCTGCGCCGACCCAGCTCGGAGACGATCCCCTCCTCCACCAGCCCGGCCACGATGTCGGAGACCGACACGCTCGCCAGCCCGGTCGCACGCGCCAGGTCCGCCCGCGTCATCGGTCCGTGGTGGAACAGCCAGCCGAGCACCGTCCCCCGGTGCTGCACCCGCGCGCGCCGGGGCACCACCCGGGCGCCGCGCCGCACCAGCAGCGGTCCGGACGCCGGTGTGCGGGACGCAGGTGGCTCGCTCATGGCGCCATAGTGTCCCACCTCCCCACCCCGGACGACGCCCTGCGCCCCGACCCGCCCGGCGGCCGCACCCGCCCGGGTGCCTCCACCTGCCCGACCTCTGCCACCCGACCACGAGGAGCCCTGCTGTGACCCTGGACGTCGTCCCCGCCCCCCGCCACGTCGGCGCACCACCACCCGGGCCGGGGGCCGACCTCGCCGCCGGCGGCGACGTGGTCGCGCCGCGGGCCTGGTGGCCGGCCGTGAACGCGGTGCTGCGCGAGATCGAGGCGGGCACCGGTGGGGTGCTGCGCCTGCACGAGAGCAGCCCGACCGCCCCGGCGGACCCGCTGCTGCGGGTCGAGCAGGTGGCCGAGGTGCCGGGGCTGACGGCGGCCTGCGGCCCGGAGGCGGTGCTCGCCGAGGGCTACGCGCTGGAGGTCTCCGGCGGTCGGGTGCTCGCCACCGCCAGCACCGCCGTCGGCGCGGCGCACGCGCTGCAGACCCTGCGCCAGCTGCTCGACCCCGCCGCCTTCCGGCGCGCCGGCCGCGGCCCGGCGGTGGCCGGGCCGGTCAGCGTCCTCGACGCCCCGCGGCACGGCTGGCGCGGGCTGATGCTCGACGTCGCCCGGCACTGGCACGGCGTGCGCTGGACCTACGACCTCATCGACGCGCTGGCCCTGCACAAGCTCAACGTGCTGCACCTGCACCTCACCGACGACCAGGGCTGGCGGCTGCAGGTCGACGCCTTCCCCCGGCTCACCGAGGTGGGCGCCTGGCGGCGGGAGACACTGGTCGGCTACCGCTTCTCCGACACCTTCGACGGACGTCCGCACGGCGGCTTCTACACCAAGGCCGACATCGCCGACATCGTCGCCTACGCCGCCGACCGCGGGATCACCGTCGTGCCCGAGATCGACATGCCCGGGCACATGCTGGCCGCCATCGCCTCCTACCCCGAGTGGGGCACCACCGGCGCCCAGCTCGAGGTGCTGACCCGCTGGGCCCGCACCCACAACGTCCTCGACCTGTCCGAGGCCACGGTCGCGGCGATGAAGACGATCCTCGACGAGGTCGTCGAGCTGTTCCCCTCCCCCTACATCCACATCGGCGGCGACGAGTGCCCGCGCACCGAGTGGGTGGAGAGCCCGCGGGTGCAGCAGCTGATCGCCGAGCGGGGGCTGGCCGACGAGGACGAGCTGCAGCACTGGTTCACCCGCCAGCTGGGCGTGCACCTGGCCAGCCGCGGACGCCGGCTGCTCGGCTGGGACGAGATCCTCAACGGCCGGCTCCCCGCCGACGCCACCGTGATGGCCTGGCGCTCGGAGGACGAGGCCCGCGCGGCGCTCGCCCTGGGCCACGACATCGTGGTGGCCAACCAGGAGCACCTCTACCTGGACTACAAGCAGTCCCGCGACGCCCGCGAGCCGCTCGGCCCGCGGATCTTCGCCCACTACCTCACCGACCTGCGCGAGGTCTACGAGTACGAGTGGCTGTCCGACCTGCCGGCCGAGCAGCGGGCCCGCGTGCTGGGGGCGCAGGTGTGCCTGTGGACGGAGTTCATCAGCAGCCGCGAGAAGGCGGAGTACATGATCTTCCCGCGCACCTGCGCCTTCGCCGAGCGGGTCTGGAACGGTGCCGTGGACGACTTCGACACCTTCCTGCCCCGCCTGACCACCCACCTCGCCCGGCTGGAGGCCCGCCAGATCGCCTTCCGCGGGCTCGACGGCCCCACCCAGGGCCAGTCCGACACCTGGTGGGGCGTCGAGGCCGAGGCACCGCCCCGGCTCTCGCTCTCCTCCGACGACTCCCCCGCCCAGCAGCAGTGACTCAGCACCCCGGCCCCCGACGGGCCACCTCCCCGGAAGGACCGACCGTGACCACACCCCTCGACCAGCTCTTCCCCCGTTCCCGGCAGGCCCGCGTGCTCGCCGGCGACGGGCCCGGACCCGATCCGCGGCTGGAGACCCGCACCGACCCCGCGCTGCCCGCCGAGGGCTTCCGGCTGACCACCGGCGACGGCCGGGTGCTGCTCGAGCACGCCGACGCCCGCGGGCTGCGGTACGCCGGTCAGGCGCTGGCCCAGCTGCGCCGCTCCCGCGACCTCGCCACCACCGCCCTCGTCGTGGAGGACGCCCCCGACATCGCCGTCCGCGGGGTGATGCTCGACATCAGCCGCGACCGGGTGCCCACCCGGCGCACCCTGCTGCGGCTGCTCGACGTCCTCGAGCTGGCCCGGGTGAACACCCTGGAGCTCTACACCGAGCACACCTTCGCCCACCCCGGCCACGAGGTGGTCTGGCAGGACGCCTCCCCGCTCACCGCCGCCGACATCGCCTGGCTGGACGACGAGTGCGCCGCCCGGCTGATCGAGCTGGTGCCCAACCAGAACACCCTGGGCCACATGGAGCGCTGGCTGGAGCACCCCGCCTACGCCTCCCGGGCCGAGTGCGTGGACGGGTTCGAGATCCACGGCGAGCACCGCGGACCCAGCACGGTGGCCCCGACCGCCGAGAACGCCGACTTCATCAACGACGTGCTGGCCGGGGCGCTGCCGCACTTCCGCTCCCGGCGGGTCAACATCGGCGCCGACGAGCCGTGGGAGCTGGGGCAGGGCGTCAGCGCCGAGGAGGTGGCCCGGCGCGGCAGCGGACCCGTGTACTTCGACTACGTCCGCCGGGTGGTCGAACACTGGACGACGCGCGGCTACACGGTGGAGTTCTGGGCCGACGTGTTCGGCGAGCACCCCGAGCTGATGGGCACCACCCCGGCCGGTGCCGTCCCGGTGGTGTGGCAGTACGACGGACCGCAGCTGACCCGCGAGGTGGTCGCGGCCGCCTCGCCGGCGCTGCGCGCGCAGTGGGAGGAGGTCGGCCTCGACGTCGACGCCCTCACCGACGGATTCCGGGCTCGCGCCGCGGTGCTGAGCCGGGCCGGGGAGCCGTTCTGGGTGGCCCCGGGCACCAGCACCTGGCAGTCCTTCGTCGGCCGGCTGGACAACGCCGTCGACAACCTGGTGGATGCCGCCGAGGTGGCGGTCGAGTCCGGCGCCGGCGGCTACCTCACCACCGTCTGGGGTGACCACGGCCACTTCGACCCGCCCTCGGTCACCTTCGGCCCGCTGCTGCTCGGCGGCGCGCTGAGCTGGGGACTGGAGGCCAACCGCGACCTCGACCTGGCCGCCGTGCTCGACCAGCACCTGCTGCTCGACCCGACCGGCACCACCGGCCGGGTGCTGGTGGCGGTCGGCCGGGCCGCCACCGCGCTGGGTGCGCCGGTGCTCAACACCAGCCAGCTGTTCACCGTGCTGCTGCGCGCCGGCGCGCTGGTGGAGGGCACCTGGCCGTCGGCCGACGGGGTCGAGGCGGCCGACCGGCTGCTCGCCGACGCGCTGGAGGAGCTGGACGGCGCCGACCCGGCCTGCGCCGACGGCGACGTGGTGCTGGCCGAGCTGCGCCAGGCCATCCGCTTCGCCCGCTTCGGTGCCGAGGTGCTGCGGCTCGGCCCCGACGGGCTGGCGGAGCTGCCGGCACCCCGTGCCGCCGTGCTGCTGCGTCGCCTGGAGGACCTGCTCGCCGAGCACCGGCGCACCTGGCTGCTCCGCTCGCGTCCGGGTGGTCTGGACGACAGCTGCGCCCGCCTCGACCGCCTGCGCCGCCTGCTCACCGTCCGCGCCGCCGCCTGACCGCCCCCCTCCGTCCGCCGCCTCCCCGCCCCCACCCGCCGGTTCGAGGTAAAAGCGCGCCGGCAGGTTCAGGAGCCAGCGCAACACCCGATCGGTGGAGGCTGTTGTGGTTGTTGCTGCTGGGGTGAAGGCGCAGGC
>NZ_QOUI01000018.1:0-15195 GCF_003327535.1 Desertihabitans brevis
TATTGTTATTATTTTTAAAAATGTAATAATAGAGTTTTCATGTTTGTATTTATATATAAATGTAATTTAAATTTTTAAAATTTGTTTTTACTAAATAAATTTATTTTTAATAATAATATTTGTTAAAAATTTATTTATTTTTATTTTTTTTTTTATATAAAGTTTTATTTTGGCTTTTAAATTTGTTATCAGTTTAATTTATATGTAAATTTTTGTGTGAAATTTTATTTATTTTAATAGTAAATAATTTTTTATTAGTCGCAGTAATTAATATTATTAATTAAGGAAACTTAGAGATAGTAATATTGAAGAGTATTGGCTAAATTTGTGCCAGCAGCCGCGGTTATACGAATAATACTAATAAATTTATTTAGGTTAAGTTAAATTGATTTTTTATAAAATAAAAATAAATTTATTAGGTGAAATTTTAAATTTATAATAATTTTAAATAAAATAATTAAAGCTTGGAAATTTTATTTATAAACTAGGATTAGATACCCTATTATTTAAAGTGTATATTAAAAACCTAAGGTAGTAGTAGTTATGTTCTTGAAACTTAAAAAATTTGGCGGTATTTTAGTCTATTCAGAGGAACCTGTCTTGTAATCGATAATCCACGATGGACCTTACTTAAGTTTGTAATCAGTTTATATACCGTCGTTATTAGAATATTTTATAAGAAAGTTAATTTTCAAGATTTTTAAAAGGAAAATATATCAGATCAAGGTGTAGCTTATATTTAAGTATTGATGGGTTACAATAAAATTATTTAAATGGATATAAATTTGAAATGTTTATTGAAAGTGGATTTGATAGTAAAATTATAAAGATAAATAATTTGATTTTAGCTCTAAAATATGCACACATCGCCCGTCACTCTTATTACTAAGGTAAGATAAGTCGTAACATAGTAGATGTACTGGAAAGTGTACCTAGAATGCAATTTAAAGCTTATTCAGTAAAGCATTTCATTTACATTGAAAAGATTTTTGTGCAAATCAATATAAATTGATTATATTTTATTTATTAATGTTTTATTTTTATATTATAAATTATTAAAAGTAATTATTAAAAGAATTTGTTTGAGTATTTTATAAAGAAAAAATAATTTTAATTATAGTTAAATAGTATTGTGAAAGAAAATTGAAATAATTTGAAAAATTAATATTTTAAAAGAAAATTTAGTTTATTGTACCTTGTGTATCAGGGTTTATCAAATAAAAATTATTTAATATAATTTTCTCGATTTTAAAAGAGTTAATATATTATAAAAGTTAATGTGACAAAATTATTTTGTATAATATATTTGAAATGAAATGTTATTCGTTTTTAAAGGTATCTAGTTCTTTAAGAAATAAATTTAATTTATAAATTTTATATCATTTAATTAAATATATTAATTAAATGATTATTTAATTTAAATATTTTATGGGATAAGCTGTGAAATAAATTATTAAAAATTATTAAATAATTTAATAAATATAAGCTTAGAAATAGCTATTATTAATGAAATTGTTATAATTTATTTTATTAGATTTATTATTTATTAAATTTTAATTATATATTAAAGTATTTATTTTAATTATAAAAATAAAAAAATAATGATAAAATTAGTATATTATATTGTATAGATATAATTAATTGATAAGTTTTTATAAAGAACTCGGCAAAAATAATGTTCGCCTGTTTAACAAAAACATGTCTTTTTGAATTTTTTTTAAAGTCTAGCCTGCCCACTGAATAATTTAAATGGCCGCAGTATACTAACTGTGCAAAGGTAGCATAATCATTAGTCTTTTAATTGAAGGCTGGTATGAATGGTTGGACGAGATATTAACTGTTTCATAAAAAATTATAGTAGAATTTTATTTTTTAGTCAAAAAGCTAGAATAAATTTAAAAGACGAGAAGACCCTATAAATCTTTATATATAGATTATTAGAATTTTGTAGATTTTTTTTATTATAATAATTAATTATATTTTATTGGGGTGATATTAAAATTTAATAAACTTTTAATTTTTAAGATCATTAATTTATGAATAATTGATCCGTTATTAACGATTAAAAAACTAAGTTACTTTAGGGATAACAGCGTAATTTTTTTGGAGAGTTCATATCGATAAAAAAGATTGCGACCTCGATGTTGGATTAAGATATAATTTTAGGTGTAGCTGCTTAAATTTTAAGTCTGTTCGACTTTTAAATTCTTACATGATCTGAGTTCAAACCGGCGTAAGCCAGGTTGGTTTCTATCTTTAAAATGTTAAAATATTTCAGTACGAAAGGACCTAATATTTAATAAATAATTATTTTTATATTGAATATAAATAATTTATACTATTTTGGCAGATTAGTGCAATAAATTTAGAATTTATTTATGTGAATTTTATCACAAATAGTACTTGTTTTTTATAGAAAATTTATTATTTGTTGTTGGTAGATTATTGTTAATTATTTTTGTATTAGTAAGAGTTGCTTTTTTAACTCTTTTGGAACGTAAGGTTTTAGGATATATTCAAATTCGTAAGGGTCCTAATAAGGTTGGTATTGCAGGAATTCCTCAACCTTTTTGTGATGCGATCAAATTATTTACTAAGGAACAAACTTATCCTTTATTATCAAATTATATTTCTTATTATTTTTCTCCAATTTTTTCTTTATTTCTTTCTTTATTAGTTTGAATATGTATACCTTTATTTGTTAAGTTATTTTCTTTTAATTTAGGATTGTTATTTTTTTTATGTTGTACAAGTTTGGGGGTTTATACAGTTATAATTGCAGGTTGATCTTCTAATTCTAATTATGCTTTATTGGGGGGATTACGAGCAGTAGCTCAGACAATTTCGTATGAAGTTAGATTAGCTTTAGTTTTGTTAAGTTTTATTTTTTTAATTGGAGGTTATAATATATTAATATTTTATAAGTATCAATTATTTATTTGATTTTTATTTATTATATTTCCTATAGCTTTAGTTTGATTTAGAATTTCTTTAGCTGAAACTAATCGTACTCCTTTTGATTTTGCAGAAGGGGAATCGGAATTAGTTTCAGGATTTAATGTAGAATATAGAAGAGGAGGATTTGCTTTAATTTTTTTGGCAGAGTATGCTAGAATTTTATTTATAAGTATATTGTTTTGTGTTATATTTTTAGGAAGAGATGTATTTTCTTTATTGTTTTATATTAAATTAACTTTTATTTCATTTATATTTATTTGAGTTCGTGGGACTTTACCACGATTTCGGTATGATAAATTAATATATTTGGCTTGAAAAAGTTTTTTACCTTTTTCATTAAATTTTTTGTTATTTTTTGTAGGGTTTAAGATTTTTTTAATTTATTTTATTTAGATATTTTTTTTTAGTAAAGTTAATAGAAAATTTGATTTCTATCTTATGTTTTCAAAACATATGCTTATTTCAAGCTCATTAACTAGTTTAATAAGTTATCTCATCATTTAATAATTAGAGGGTTAAATATGAAGTATGAAAAGTATAAGACAGTTAAAATTTGTCCAATTAAAACATATGGTTCTTCAACTGGTCGAGCTCCGATTCATGTTAATAAAATTACAATTACTGTTATTAATCAAAATAAAATTTGATTAATTGGATAAAATTGAATTCCTCGAAATTTACTTAGATGATAGAATGGTAGAATAGCTAAAATAGCAATAGATAGGACAAGGGCAATTACTCCTCCTAATTTATTAGGAATAGAACGTAAAATTGCGTATGCAAATAGAAAATATCATTCTGGTTGAATATGAACTGGTGTAACTAGGGGGTTTGCTGGAATGAAATTATCTGGATCTCCTAATAAGTAAGGATTAATTAATACTAATAGAATTAGAATTATTGTTATTACAATGAATCCTACAATATCCTTAAATGTGAAATATGGGTGGAATGGAATTTTATCAATGTTTGAATTTAATCCTATGGGGTTATTTGATCCTGTTTCATGTAGGAATAAAATATGGATTATTGTTATTGCAAGAACGATAAAAGGTAAAATGAAATGAAATGTAAAAAATCGTGTAAGGGTTGCATTATCTACTGCAAATCCTCCTCATACTCATTGTACTAAATCAATTCCTAAATAAGGAATTGCGGATAGTAGATTAGTAATTACTGTAGCTCCTCAAAAAGATATTTGTCCTCAAGGTAAAACATATCCTATAAAGGCAGTTCCTATTACTAGGAATAGAATAATTACTCCTACTAATCAGGTAGGGGTAAATAAGTATGATCCATAATAAATTCCTCGTCCTACATGTAAGTAAATACAAATAAAGAAGAATGATGCACCATTAGCATGTATAGTTCGTAATAATCATCCATAATTTACGTCTCGACAAATGTGATTAACTCTATTAAATGCTAGGTTAATATCTGCTGTGTAATGTATAGCTAAAAATAATCCAGTTAAAATTTGAATCATTAAACATAAGAATAATAGAGATCCAAAATTTCATCATGCAGAAATGTTGATAGGTGCTGGTAAATCTACTAAAGCTCTATTTGCAATTCTAAGAATAGGGTGTTTAACTCGTAAAGGTTTGTTCATTAGTTGAATATAGGTCGTAGAGGTCCCTTAAATAATTTGGTAATTTTAACTACAGCAATTAATGTAATTAATAGGTAGTTTATTAATATGATAGTTAACAAATTTGTTGGGTAGTTATATAATTTTACTAAGGATATAGAATTTTCAAGAATGTATGAATTTATATTAAAAATTGATTCAATTTCTATATTATAATATTGAGTTAAAATATTTTTGTCAATAAAGAATAAAATTGAAATTCTTAATAAAAATATAATAATTGTTGTAATTATTAATTTAATTGAAAATGTAAATATTTCATTAGAAGCTAGTGATGTTACATAAATGAATAGTACTAGTATTCCTCCTAAGAATACTAGAAATAGGATATAAGAAAATCAAAATGTTTTAGTTATTAATCCTGAAGTTAAGCAAATTAATGTTGTTTGAATTAGCAAGGTTAAACCTATAGCTAGAGGGTGTTTTATACTAAAAAAGATGAAATTAAAAATAAGTAGTAATGTTAATAAAATTCATTGAATAATATCAAGAGGTAGTTTAATTAAAATATTAATTTTGGGGATTAATGATAAAGAAATTTCTTTTCTCTTGAAGTTTTAAAAGAATATTTCTTATTTTTGATTTACAAGACCAATGTTTTTATTAAACTATTAAAACTAATGTTAATAATTTTAAATTGAATTTTATCTAGTATTTTATTTATTATAGGAGTGTTTACTTTTGTATCTAATCGTAAGCATTTATTATCTATATTATTAAGATTAGAATATATTGTTTTAAGATTATTTTTATTATTATTTATTTATTTGAATATATTAAATTTTGAATTTTTTTTTAGAATAATATTTTTAACTTTTAGTGTATGTGAAGGGGCTTTAGGACTTTCAATTTTAGTAAGTATAATTCGTACTCATGGTAATGATTATTTTCAAAGATTTAATATTTTACAATGTTAAAAATTATTGTTTTTATTTTGTTTTTATTTCCTTTATGTTTAATACATAATACTTATTGAATGGTTCAGAGTTTTTTATTTTTATTAAGATTTATTTTTATTTTAATAAATATGCATAGAAATTATTTTATGTCTATTTCTTATTTTTTTGGTTGTGATATAATTTCATATGGATTAATTTTATTAAGTTTATGGATTGTTTCTTTAATATTAATAGCAAGAGAATCTATTTATAAATATAAGAATTATACAAATTTATTTTTAGTTAATATTATTTTATTATTAATTATGTTAGTATTAACATTTAGAAGAATAAGATTATTTATATTTTATTTATTTTTTGAAAGAAGATTAATTCCAACTTTATTTCTTATTTTAGGTTGAGGATATCAACCTGAACGTTTACAAGCTGGTGTATATTTATTATTTTATACTTTATTAGTATCTTTACCAATATTAGTGGGTATTTTTTATTTATATAAGGTTACAGGTACAATGAATTTTTATTTATTAAATAATTATATATTTGAGTTGGAGATTTTATATTTTTCTTTGGTAGCGGCCTTTTTAGTTAAAATACCTATGTTTTTGGTTCATTTATGACTTCCTAAGGCTCATGTAGAAGCTCCAGTTTCTGGGTCAATAATTTTGGCAGGAATTATATTGAAGTTAGGGGGTTATGGATTATTACGAGTTTTGCCTTTTATACAGTTAATGGGATTGAAGTTTAATTATATTTGAGTTAGAATTAGATTAGTTGGGGGTGTTTTAGTAAGTTTAATTTGTTTACGTCAAACTGATTTAAAGGCTTTAATTGCTTATTCTTCAGTTGCTCATATAGGAATTGTTTTAGCAGGATTAATAACAATAACTTATTCAGGAATTTGTGGATCTTATACATTAATAATTGCTCATGGGTTGTGTTCTTCTGGGTTATTTTGTTTAGCTAATATTTCTTATGAACGATTAGGAAGTCGTAGACTTTTAATTAATAAGGGTTTATTGAATTTTATACCTTCTATAGCTTTATGATGATTTTTATTAAGTTCTGCTAATATAGCAGCTCCTCCAACATTAAATTTATTAGGGGAAATTTCTTTAATTAATAGAATTGTTAGATGATCTTGGGTTTCTATATTAATATTATCTTTATTATCTTTTTTTAGAGCTGCTTATACCTTATATTTATACGCTTATAGACAACATGGAAAAATTTTTTCAGGGGCTTATTCATTTAGTGGGGGTTCTATTCGAGAGTTTTTACTTTTATTTTTACATTGATTTCCTTTAAATTTATTAATTTTGAGGGGAGATATATGTATATTATGATTATGTTTAAATAGTTTAAAATAAAATATTGATTTGTGGTGTCATTGATGAGAGTTATTCTCTTTAAACCGTGAAATATTTATCAATTTGTACAATTAGATTTATTAGACTATTTTTTTTTAGTTTATCTAGTTTTTTATTAGGAATTATTTTTATTATAGGAGATTATAGTTTATTTATTGAGTGAGAAGTAGTATCTTTTAATTCTATAAATATTGTTATAACTTTATTGTTTGATTGAATAAGTTTAATTTTTATATCTTTTGTATTGATGATTTCTTCTTTGGTAATTTTTTATAGAAAAGAATATATAAGAAGTGATTATAAAATTAATCGTTTTATTATATTAGTACTTATATTTGTTAGATCAATAATATTATTAATTATTAGTCCAAATTTAATTAGAATTTTGTTAGGTTGAGATGGATTGGGACTTGTTTCTTATTGTTTAGTAATTTATTTTCAAAATGTAAAATCTTATAATGCTGGGATGTTAACTGCTTTATCAAATCGTATTGGTGATGTTGCCTTATTATTAGCAATTGCTTGAATATTAAATTATGGAAGATGAAATTATGTTTTTTATTTAGAAGTTATAAAAAGTGACTTAGAGATATTAATTATTGGAAGTTTAGTTATGCTAGCTGCTATAACTAAGAGAGCTCAAATTCCTTTTTCTTCATGATTACCGGCTGCTATAGCTGCTCCAACTCCTGTTTCTGCTTTAGTTCATTCATCTACTTTGGTAACGGCAGGTGTTTATTTATTAATTCGGTTTAATATTGTATTGAGAAGCTCTTGGATAGGGAATTTATTATTATTAATTTCTGGATTAACTATATTTATAGCAGGATTAGGGGCTAATTATGAATTTGATTTAAAAAAAATTATTGCTTTATCTACTTTAAGTCAGTTAGGATTAATAATAAGTATTTTATCTATAGGTTATTATAAATTAGCTTTTTTTCATTTATTAACTCATGCTTTATTTAAGGCTTTATTGTTTATATGTGCGGGAGCTATTATTCATAATATAAATAATTGTCAAGATATTCGTTTAATAGGAAGATTAAGATTAATAATACCATTAACTTCTTCTTGTTTTAATGTAGCTAATTTAGCTTTATGTGGAATACCTTTTTTAGCTGGGTTTTATTCAAAGGACTTAATTTTAGAAATAGTATCTTTATCTTATATTAATATATTTTCTTTCTTTTTATATTTTTTTTCTACAGGTTTAACAGTTTGTTATTCATTTCGTTTAGTTTACTATACTATGACTGGAGATTCAAATTTTTCTTCTTTAAATATATTAAATGATGAAGGTTGAATTATGTTAAAGAGTATACTAGGATTATTAATTTTAAGAATTTTTGGTGGTAGAATATTAAGATGATTAATTTTTCCTAGCCCTATAGTGGTTGTTTTACCTTTTTATTTGAAATTATTGACCTTATTTGTTTGTATTGTTGGAGGGTTGACTGGTTATTTAATTTCAAATGTTTCTTTATTTTTTTTAAATAAGGCTTTAAATAATTATAATAGTTCTTATTTTTTAGGTTCAATATGATTTATGCCTTATATTTCTACTTATGGAATTATAAACTATTCATTAATTGTTGGTAAATTAGCTATTAAGTCTTTTGACCAAGGTTGATCTGAATATTTTGGTGGTCAACAGTTATATTATAATTTAGTTAAGAATTCTCAATTAAATCAAGTTTTACAAAATAACAATTTGAAGGTTTATTTATTAAGTTTTATTCTTTGAATTGTAGTTATATATATTTATATAATTTGTTTTTATTCAAATAGCTTATATTTAGAGTATGACACTGAAGATGTTAGGGAGATAAATTTATCTTTGAATATAGTGAATTTTTTTTAGTAATTTATAAAAAATGGATTTTTAATTTTACAATGAAAATGTAATGTTTTATGTTAAACTATATAAACTGAGAAGTATAAATGGAGTTTAACCATTAAAAGATAAAAGTTAGCAGCTTTTTCTTGAACATCATACTTCTTTAATTGGAGAATAATCTCAGTTCTATCATTAACAGTGATAAGCCTCTTTTTGGCTTCAATTAAAGAATAAGGGTACATTATACCTAAGATTAGGTCGAAACTAATTGCAATATATCGCTTCATATTCAAGGTAGATTGAATGATCAATACTTTTTGAATGCAAATCAAATGTTATAATTAACTACAACCCTATTAGTTAGATCAGTTTAGTATTCCTTGATTTCATTCATGGTAAAGACCAATAAGTAAAATTAAAATAAAAATAATTGATGTAGTTGTTCAAATAAATAGATTTGAAAATTTTACAATACAAATAATTGGTAGAATTAGTGCAATTTCTACATCAAAAATTAGAAAAATAATAGTAATTAGGAAAAATCGAAGAGAAAAAGGTAATCGAGATGAGGATTTTGGATCAAAACCACATTCAAAAGGAGATGATTTTTCTCGGTCAACTAATGTTTTTTTTGATAAAATGGATGCTAGTAATATTACGATTATAGAAATTGTTATAATAATTGAACTTATTGTTAAAATTGATAAAATTATCTATACTATTAATAATAGACCATATGATTGGAAGTCAAATATACTTTTTATACTATATAGATAATTAATTAACCTCCTCATCAATAAATTGATACATAAAGGAATAATCATACAATATCAACAAAGTGTCAGTATCAGGCAGCAGCTTCAAACCCAAAATGGTGGTTTTTTGAAAAGTGATTATTTAAGTGTCGGATTAAGCAAATTAGTAAAAATGTAGTTCCAATTAATACGTGAATTCCATGAAATCCAGTTGCTATAAAGAATGTTGAGCCATAAACTGAATCTGCAATAGTGAAAGGTGCTTCAATATATTCGTAAGCTTGAAGAATTGTAAAATAAATTCCTAGTGTTACGGTAAAAAATAAACTTTGTGTTGCTTGGGAGTGATTTCCTTCCATTAATCTGTGGTGTGCTCAAGTTACTGTAATTCCTGAAGTTAATAAAATTACAGTATTTAGTAATGGAATTTGAAATGGATTAAATGGGGTAATTCCTATTGGAGGTCAGATAGCTCCTAGTTCAATAGAAGGTGATAATCTTCTATGGAAAAAAGCTCAAAAAAAAGAAACAAAAAATAGAACTTCTGATAAAATAAATAAGATTATTCCTCATCGTAAACCTGTTGTGACAGCTTCAGTATGAAGACCTTGAAAGGTTCCTTCTCGGGAAACATCTCGTCATCATTGATAAACAGTTAAAATAGTAATAATATTTCCTAAAAGAAATAAAGATATATTATATTGGTGGAATCATTTTACTATTCCAGCTACAGTTGTTATTGCTCCAATTGAAGCAGTTAAGGGTCATGGACTATAATCTACTAAATGAAATGGGTGATTTGAGTGAGTTGACATTAATTTACTTCTCTAGAATAAAGAGTAGAAAGAACAGCAAATACATAAGATTGAATTATTGCTACAGCTGATTCTAATACTAATAAAGCAATTTGAGTAATAATTAGTACTCTTAAAAGAATAGTTGACATAGAAGGTCCTGTATTTCCTAATAAAGTAAGTAATAGATGACCGGCAATTATATTAGCAGTCAATCGAACAGCTAAAGTTCCTGGTCGAATAATATTACTAATTGTTTCAATGCATACTATAAATGGTATTAATACAGCAGGAGTTCCTTGGGGAACTAGATGAGCAAATATATGTTGAGTGTTATTAATTCATCCGAATAGTATAAAACTTAATCATAAAGGTAATGCAAGAGTTAAAGTTAAGGTTAAATGACTTGTACTTGTAAAAATATATGGAAATAATCCTATAAAATTATTAAATAAAATTATTGAGAATAATGAAACAAATAGAAAGGTTGATCCATTAGCTCCTATAGGCCCTAATAGAGTTTTAAATTCTTTATGTAGGGTTAATAAAATGTTATTTCAGAAAATATGATATCGGGAAGGTATAAGTCAATAAGCAGACGGAATTATTAAGATTCCTAGGAAAGTTCTTAATCAATTTAATGATAAATTAAAAATACTAGAAGAAGGGTCAAATACAGAAAATAAATTTGTTATCATTTTCAATTTAATGAATTTATTGATTGTGTTTTAATCGAAAGACTTGATTTAGGTATAGAAGGAATAAAAGAATAATAATTTATTATATTAAAAATTACAAATGCAATAGAAAAAATAATAAATAAACTTAATCAACCAATTGGTGCTATTTGAGGGATTAAAAAATATCAATAAATTGATAATTTTAGTTTGACAAACTAATGTTATTATTTAACTAATTTTTTCATTAGAAGTAAGTGCTAATTTACTATAAAATGGTTTAAGAGACCAGTACTTGCTTTCAGTCATCTAATGAAGAGTTTATATTATTTGAGATTCATTTGATAAAAAAATTTACAGGAATTCTTTCAATTACAATTGGTATAAAACTGTGATTAGCTCCACAAATTTCTGAACATTGTCCATAAAATAATCCTGGGCGGTTAATTAGGAAATTTGTTTGATTTAAACGTCCAGGAGTTCCATCAACCTTTACTCCTAAAGCAGGTACTGTTCAAGAATGAATTACATCGGCAGCTGTCACTAAAATTCGAATTTGAGAATTTATAGGTAGAACCACTCGATTATCGACATCTAATAATCGAAATCTATCTAAAGATAATTCATTAGTAGGAATTATGTAAGAGTCGAATTCAATATTAGTAAAGTCTGAATATTCATAACTTCAGTATCATTGATGACCAATAGTTTTTAATGTAATAGAAGGTTCATTAATTTCATCTAATAAGTATAAAAGACGTAAAGAAGGGAAAGCAATAAATAACAAAATAATTGCGGGTAAAATAGTTCAAATAATTTCAATTGTTTGTCCATGTAAAAGATATCGATTTACATATTTGTTAAATAATAATATAATTATTAAATAACCTACTAAAACAGTAATTATTACTAAAATTAATAAAGTATGATCATGAAAAAAAATTAATTGTTCTATTAATGGAGAAGAACTATCTTGTAAACCTAAATTAGCTCATGTTGACATTTATTATTTCTAATAAAAGTAAAATACTTTATATATGGAGCTTAAATCCATTGCACTAATCTGCCATATTAGAAATTAGTTAATAATGGCAATTCGGAATAACTATGTTCAGCTGGGGGGGTGTTTTGTAGTCATTCAATAGATGAATTTAATTGAACTGGGAATATTACTTGTCGTTGAGAAGCTAATCTTTCTCAAATAATAAAGAAGAAAAATAAGATTCCTAATAATGAAATTGTTGATCCAATTGTTGAGATTACATTTCATGCTGTATAAGCGTCTGGGTAATCAGAGTATCGTCGAGGTATACCTGCAAGTCCTAAAAAGTGTTGAGGGAAGAAAGTTAAATTTACTCCTATGAATATAATAGTAAATTGACTTTTTAATATCTTTGTATTTAATGTTAATCCAGTAAATAAAGGGTATCAATGTACAAATCCTGCTATAATAGCAAAGACAGCTCCTATAGAGAGTACATAGTGAAAATGAGCTACTACATAATAAGTGTCATGTAAAATAATGTCAATTGATGAGTTAGCTAAAACAACTCCTGTTAATCCTCCTACTGTAAATAAAAATACAAATCCTAATGCTCATAAAGTAGCTGGGGAATAATTTAATTGAGTTCCATAAAGAGTAGCAAGTCAACTAAAAATTTTAATTCCTGTTGGAACGGCAATAATTATTGTTGCTGAAGTAAAATAAGCTCGTGTATCTACGTCTATTCCTACTGTAAATATATGGTGAGCTCATACAATAAATCCTAAGAGACCAATTGCTAGTATAGCATAAATTATCCCTAAAGATCCAAATGTTTCCTTTTTACCAGATTCTTGACTAATAATATGAGAAATTATTCCAAATCCTGGTAAAATTAAAATATAAACTTCAGGGTGACCAAAGAATCAAAATAAATGTTGGTATAAAATAGGGTCTCCTCCTCCAGCTGGATCAAAGAATGATGTATTGATATTTCGATCTGTTAATAATATAGTAATGGCTCCGGCCAATACAGGTAAAGAAAGTAATAAAAGAAGAGCTGTAATTACTACTGATCATACGAATAAAGGTATTCGATCAAAAGTAATTCCTGTTGATCGTATATTAATTACTGTAGTAATAAAATTTACTGCTCCTAAAATTGAAGAAATTCCTGCTAAATGAAGTGAAAAAATAGCTAAATCTACAGAAGCTCCTCCATGAGCAATATTAGATGATAACGGAGGGTAAACAGTTCATCCTGTTCCAGCTCCATTTTCTACTATACTACTTACTAGAAGTAATGTTAGAGCAGGAGGTAAAAGTCAAAAACTTATATTATTTATTCGAGGAAAAGCTATATCTGGAGCTCCTAATATAATTGGCACTAATCAATTTCCAAATCCTCCAATTATAATAGGTATTACTATAAAAAAAATTATAATAAAAGCGTGAGCTGTGACAATTACGTTATAAATTTGATCATCACCAATTAGTGCTCCTGGATGACCTAATTCTGCTCGAATTAAGATTCTTAGGGAAGTTCCCACTATTCCCGCTCAAGCTCCGAAAATAAAGTATAAAGTTCCAATATCTTTATGATTAGTAGAGAATAACCATTGTTGCGATTAAATGGCTGAAATTTAGGCAATAGACTGTAAATCTATTTATGAGAGTTATTCTCTTTAATCATAAATAATTGGCTTTATAGTCAATAATGACATTAGACTGCAATTCTAAAGGAGTAAATATTTACTAAGGCTTAAAAGATTATTCTTATATTTATAGCTTTGAAGGCTATTAGTTTATTTAACTTAAAGCCTTAAAGCAGAAAATATAAAGAAAATATTAAAAATAATCCTATAGAAGAGAAGAATGAATATGATATAAAAGTTATTAGATAGGTTGAATTATAAGATGAATTAATTATTCAGTTATTTTCATGGTAATTAAGTATAAAGGCTCTATAGGATAAACGCGTATAAAAATATAATGTAATTAGAGTTATTAAAACCATGAAAGTTAATAAAAATAATTGGTTATTAATTACTAGGGACTGAATTACTAGTCATTTTGGTAAAAATCCTAAAAATGGAGGTAATCCCCCTAAAGACAATAAGTTAAAAAATAAAAAAAACTTTATTGTTTTTGAATGAAAGGATAGTGTGAATAATTGATTTATATGAGATGTTTTAAATATGTTAAATATAAAGATTATTGTAAAAGTTAAGAACGTATAAAATAAGAAGTAAGTTATTCATATTATATTTCTATCATATATTGCGGCTAGTATTCATCCTAAATGATTAATTGAAGAATAGGCTATTAACTTACGTAGTGATGTTTGATTTAGCCCTCCTAAAGCACCAATTAATCTTGAAAGAATAATTCTAGTAATAATTAAAGGTTTAAAGATAATGTATGAAATTAATATTAAAGGGGCAATTTTTTGTCATGTTATTAAGATTAAAGCATTTAATCAAGAAAGTCCTTCTATTACATTAGGGAATCAAAAATGGAAAGGGGCAGAGCCTCTTTTTAATAGAAGTGAAGAAAAAATTATTATTTCTATTAAAAAGTTAGAATTAATTTTATTTGAGTTCAATAGAAATAAAATTGTAGCAAATAAGAACACTGATGAGGCTAATGCTTGTGTTAAGAAGTACTTTAGTGAGGCTTCTGTTGATATTAATTTATTGTCTCTTATTAGGGGGATAAAAGATAATAAATTAATTTCTAAACCTATTCAAGCTCCTAGTCAAGAATTAGCTGAAATAGAAATTAGTGTTCCTATTATTAAAATTACAAAAAATACAATTTTTGACGAATTATTAAAAATTAAAAAGAAAAGGATTAGAACCTTTATAAATGGGGTATGAGCCCAGTAGCTTAGTTAGCTTATCTTTTTATATTTTGGTGTATGATGCACAAAAGTTTTTGATACTTTTAGAAATAGTTTAATTCTATTAAATATAATGAATGTAATATTATTACATGATTTACCCTATCAAGGTAATCCTTTTATCAGGCAATTCATTTGTAATAATAGAGTTTTCATGTTTTTTTTTTTTTTTTTTTTTCTTTATATGGACTTTTTTTTTAAAAAAAAGTTTTTTTTTGTGAATATAAATTTAATTTTAATAATTTTAATTAGTAATATTATTTTATAGATTTTAAAATTATTGATTATAAAAAAAGAAGAAAATTTATCTAAAAATTTATAACTTTGAAATAAAGTTTATAATTAATTTTATTTCAAAATAATTATT
>NZ_QOUI01000019.1:0-5377 GCF_003327535.1 Desertihabitans brevis
GGTAACGTTAGGCGAGTTGCCCCGAGGGCTGGCGGTGAGCTGGTTCGAGGTGTGTGGGTGATTCTTGAGAACTCAACAGTGTGCTTTAAGGTCATTGCCAGTTTTTTTGGTTTCCGTCGGCCTTGTCTGCCTTTTTGGGGTGGGTGGGGTTGGTGGTTTCTTTGAGTGATTGTGTAAGGCTCCGTGCTTCTGGTTTTCCTTGCTGGGGGTGCGGGGTGTCATGGTCTGCTCTTTTGTTTGATATGGACGCCCTTTGGGGTGTTTGTTTTCGATGGAGAGTTTGATCCTGGCTCAGGACGAACGCTGGCGGCGTGCTTAACACATGCAAGTCGAACGGTAAGGCCCCTTCGGGGGTACACGAGTGGCGAACGGGTGAGTAACACGTGAGCAACCTGCCCTTGACTCTGGGATAAGCGCTCGAAAGGGCGTCTAATACCGGATAGGACCCCTTGTCGCATGGTGGGGGGTGGAAAGTTTTGGCGGTCAGGGATGGGCTCGCGGCCTATCAGCTTGTTGGTGGGGTAGTGGCTCACCAAGGCTTCGACGGGTAGCCGGCCTGAGAGGGCGACCGGCCACACTGGGACTGAGATACGGCCCAGACTCCTACGGGAGGCAGCAGTGGGGAATATTGCGCAATGGGCGGAAGCCTGACGCAGCAACGCCGCGTGCGGGATGACGGCCTTCGGGTTGTAAACCGCTTTCAGCAGGGACGAAGCTTTTGTGACGGTACCTGCAGAAGAAGCACCGGCCAACTACGTGCCAGCAGCCGCGGTGATACGTAGGGTGCGAGCGTTGTCCGGAATTATTGGGCGTAAAGAGCTTGTAGGCGGTTTGTCGCGTCGGAAGTGAAAACTCAGGGCTTAACTCTGAGCCTGCTTCCGATACGGGCAGACTTGAGGAAGGTAGGGGAGAACGGAATTCCTGGTGGAGCGGTGGAATGCTCAGATATCAGGAGGAACACCGGTGGCGAAGGCGGTTCTCTGGACCTTTCCTGACGCTGAGAAGCGAAAGCGTGGGGAGCAAACAGGCTTAGATACCCTGGTAGTCCACGCCGTAAACGGTGGGCACTAGGTGTGGGGGACATTCCACGTTCTCCGTGCCGTAGCTAACGCATTAAGTGCCCCGCCTGGGGAGTACGGCCGCAAGGCTAAAACTCAAAGGAATTGACGGGGGCCCGCACAAGCGGCGGAGCATGCGGATTAATTCGATGCAACGCGAAGAACCTTACCTGGGTTTGAAATCTGCCGGAAGCATCCAGAGATGGGTGTGCCGCAAGGTCGGTTGACAGGTGGTGCATGGCTGTCGTCAGCTCGTGTCGTGAGATGTTGGGTTAAGTCCCGCAACGAGCGCAACCCTCGTCCTATGTTGCCAGCAATTCGGTTGGGGACTCATAGGAGACTGCCGGGGTCAACTCGGAGGAAGGTGGGGATGAGGTCAAGTCATCATGCCCCTTAAGTCCAGGGCTTCACGCATGCTACAATGGCAGGTACAAAGGGCTGCGAGCCTGTGAGGGTGAGCGAATCCCAAAAAGCCTGTCTCAGTTCGGATTGGGGTCTGCAACTCGACCCCATGAAGTCGGAGTCGCTAGTAATCGCAGATCAGCAACGCTGCGGTGAATACGTTCCCGGGCCTTGTACACACCGCCCGTCAAGTCATGAAAGTCGGTAACACCCGAAGCCGGTGGCCCAACCCTTGTGGGGGGAGCCGTCGAAGGTGGGACTGGTGATTAGGACTAAGTCGTAACAAGGTAGCCGTACCGGAAGGTGCGGCTGGATCACCTCCTTTCTAAGGAGCAGCTCACACCATCGTGTCTCGCCTGTGGGTGGGGGTGGTGGTGTCAGTGGTGTAGATGGTTCCAGGCCGTGGGTGTCTGGCTGTCTCGCTCTGGGTGGAACGATGACCAATGCTTGTTCTCGTGCATGTTCGTGTCTGGTTGGTACTGCCGGCTCGCCTCTTGGGGTGGGTGGGTGTGGAAGATCGGTGGATGTGGGCGGGGTGGGCTGGGCACACTGTTGGGTCCTGAAGGATCAGCTGCACCGTGGTGTGGGTGGTTGCTTCATGTTGCGGGCTTCTGGTCTGCTCCCTTGTGGGGGTGGGTTGGGGGTGGCTGCTGGTGTGTTGAGAACTTCACAGTGGGCGCGAGCATCTTTGTAGGTGTATCAGATTTGTCTTGTAGTGGTGTTGTGTGTGTTGACAAGCTACTAAGGGCAGTCGGTGGATGCCTTGGCACCAAGAGCCGATGAAGGACGTGGGAACCTGCGATAAGCCCCGGGGAGTTGGTAAACGAGCGTTGATCCGGGGATGTCCGAATGGGGAAACCTCGAAGGGAACCGGAGTCATGTCCGGCGACCCCTGCCTGAATGTATAGGGCAGTGGGAGGGAACGCGGGGAAGTGAAACATCTCAGTACCCGCAGGAAGAGAAAACAACAGTGATTCCGTTAGTAGTGGCGAGCGAACGCGGAAGAGGCCAAACCGTATGTGTGTGAGAGCTGGCAGGCGTTGCATGTGCGGGGTAGTGGGGCCATCTTGATCGGGCTGTCGACCGGTCGAGGAGCAGGATCGTTGAAGTTGAAGTGTTCTGGGAAGGCACGGCAGAGCGGGTAATACCCCCGTAGGCGTAAGACGATCTCTCCTGGATGTCACCCCAAGTAGCACCCAACTCCTGGAATTGGGTGTGAATCTGGCGGGACCACCCGCTAAGCCTAAATACTCCTTGGTGACCGATAGCGGACAAGTACCGTGAGGGAAAGGTGAAAAGTACCCCGGGAGGGGAGTGAAATAGTACCTGAAACCGGCTGCCTACAATCCGTCGGAGCCTCCTTGTGGGGTGACGGCGTGCCTTTTGAAGAATGAGCCTGCGAGTTAGTGGTACGTGGCGAGGTTAACCCGTGTGGGGAAGCCGTAGCGAAAGCGAGTCCGAATAGGGCGTTTGAGTCGCGTGCTCTAGACCCGAAGCGGAGTGATCTATCCATGGCCAGGTTGAAGCGTCGGTAAGACGTCGTGGAGGACCGAACCCACCAGGGTTGAAAACCTGGGGGATGAGCTGTGGATAGGGGTGAAAGGCCAATCAAACTCCGTGATAGCTGGTTCTCCCCGAAATGCATTTAGGTGCAGCGTCGTGTGTTTCTTGCCGGAGGTAGAGCACTGGATAGTCTAGGGGGCCCAACAGCTTACCGAAATTAGCCAAACTCCGAATGCCGGTAAGTGAGAGCGCGGCAGTGAGACTGTGGGGGATAAGCTTCATAGTCGAGAGGGAAACAGCCCAGATCACCAGCTAAGGCCCCTAAGCGGTAACTAAGTGGAAAAGGATGTGGAGTTGCGGAGACAACCAGGAGGTTGGCTTGGAAGCAGCCACCCTTGAAAGAGTGCGTAATAGCTCACTGGTCAAGTGATTCTGCGCCGACAATTTAGCGGGGCTCAAGTTATCCGCCGAAGCTGTGGCATTCACGCGTGTACCTGAACTTTGGTTCCAGGTGTGTGGATGGGTAGGGGAGCGTCGTGTGTGCGAAGAAGCGTCGGGGTGACCCGGGCGTGGAGGGCACACGAGTGAGAATGCAGGCATGAGTAGCGAATGACGGGTGAGAAACCCGTCCGCCGAATAACCAAGGGTTCCAGGGTCAAGCTCATCTGCCCTGGGTCAGCCGGGACCTAAGGCGAGGCCGACAGGCGTAGTCGATGGACAACGGGTTGATATTCCCGTGGCCGGTGTAACAACGATCCTGCCGAGGCGCGTGATGCTAAGAACGGAAGCCTGTACCGAGCCTTCGGGTGAGGTGTGGGTGACTCTTCGATCCGATCGTGTAGTAGGCAAGCTGCGGAGGGACGCAGGAAGGTAGCCCATCCCGGGTGGTGGTAGTCCCGGGCTAAGCCTGTAGGGCGGGGTGTAGGGAAATCCGCACCCCATGGAGCCTGAGAGGGGATGGCTCTGCCACTTTGGTGGTGGAGTGGGTGATCCTATGCTGCCGAGAAAAGCTTCGTGAGCGAGTTGTGAGCCGCCCGTACCCTAAACCGACACAGGTGGTTAGGTAGAGAATACCAAGGCGATCGAGATAATCGTGGTTAAGGAACTCGGCAAAATGCCCCCGTAACTTCGGGATAAGGGGGACCTGATGCGTGTAGACCTTCACGGTCGAAGCGTTGAGGGTCGCAGAGACCAGGCCCAAGCGACTGTTTACCAAAAACACAGGTCCGTGCGAAGTCGAAAGACGATGTATACGGACTGACTCCTGCCCGGTGCTGGAAGGTTACGGGGAAGGGTTAGCACGCAAGTGCGAAGCTCTGAACTTAAGCCCCAGTAAACGGCGGTGGTAACTATAACCATCCTAAGGTAGCGAAATTCCTTGTCGGGTAAGTTCCGACCTGCACGAATGGAGTAACGACTTGGGCGCTGTCTCAACCACGAACTCGGCGAAATTGCACTACGAGTAAAGATGCTCGTTACGCGCAGCAGGACGGAAAGACCCCGGGACCTTTACTATAGTTTGGTATTGGTGTTCGGTACAGCTTGTGTAGGATAGGTGGGAGACTGTGAAGCGGTCACGCCAGTGGTCGTGGAGTCATCGTTGAAATACCACTCTGGCTGTTCTGGATATCTAACCTGGGTCCATGATCTGGATCAGGGACAGTGCCTGATGGGTAGTTTGACTGGGGCGGTCGCCTCCCAAAAGGTAACGGAGGCGCCCAAAGGTTCCCTCAGCCTGGTTGGCAATCAGGTGTCGAGTGTAAGTGCACAAGGGAGCTTGACTGTGAGACAGACATGTCGAGCAGGGACGAAAGTCGGGACTAGTGATCTGACGGTGGCGTGTGGAAGCGCCGTCACTCAACGGATAAAAGGTACCCCGGGGATAACAGGCTGATCTTGCCCGAGCGTCCATAGCGACGGCATGGTTTGGCACCTCGATGTCGGCTCGTCGCATCCTGGGGCTGGAGTCGGTCCCAAGGGTTGGGCTGTTCGCCCATTAAAGCGGCACGCGAGCTGGGTTCAGAACGTCGTGAGACAGTTCGGTCCCTATCCGCTGCGCGCGGAGGAGTCTTGAGAAGAGCTGTCCTTAGTACGAGAGGACCGGGACGGACCAACCTCTGGTGTGCCAGTTGTCCTGCCAAGGGCACGGCTGGTTGGCTACGTTGGGAAGTGATAACCGCTGAAAGCATCTAAGCGGGAAGCACGCTTCAAGATGAGGGCTCCCACAGCACAAGCTGGTAAGGCCCCCGGCAGACCACCGGGTGATAGGTCGGATGTGGAAGCACAGCAATGTGTGGAGCTGACCGATACTAATAGGCCGAGGGCTTGTCATCACACACAAACTCTGCTCCAAGGCCTGAGATGCCTTGATGATGTATTCGCGCCCACTGTGGAGTCTCTCGAGACACCAACAC